>JAZDLZ010000793.1:0-7756 GCA_043801535.1 Pseudomonadota bacterium | reverse complement strand
CGTCTGCGACGACTGCGGCAGCACCCCGGAGAGCGCCTGCAATTGCCCCAGTGACTGTCAGCCCACCTGTACTGATGGCTGCTGCAGCCCAGGGGAGGATAGCTGTTCTTGCCCGACCGAGTGCGCCCTCCAGTGCGGCGACGGTTTTTGCGACGAGTGTGGCGGCGAGACCAAGTGTACCTGTCCCGGCGATTGCGGAGTCAGCGTGTGCGGCGACGGCACCTGCGGCTGCGACGAGGATGCCTGCGATTGCCCCGCCGACTGTTCGTCAACGCCGGACGACCCCTGTCCGGCCGACTGCACCTCCGGCGTGTGCGGCGACGGCTGCTGCAACAGCAGCGAGAGCTCATGCAGCTGTCCAGCGGACTGCGCTCCCAAGTGCGGCGATGGCTGCTGCAACGAAGGGGAGGAGTGTACTTGTCTCGCTGACTGCGTTGCGCCTTTCTGTGGCGACGATCGCTGCACCAGTTGCGAGGGTGGCGGTCTCGAGGAGAGCTTCTGCAACTGCCCCGCAGATTGCGTTTCCGAGTGTGGAGATGGCTGCTGCGGTCCTGGCGAGAACAGCTGTAACTGCGAGAACGATTGCGGCACCGCCGTGTGTGGCAACGGGGTGTGCGACAGTTGTGCCGGCGAAACTCCGTGCAGTTGTCCTGGAGACTGTGGCTATGCAGTGTGCGGCGACGGGATATGCACGCCGTGCGCCGAGGACGCCTGCAGTTGCGCCAGTGACTGTGGCGGTAGCTGCGGCGATGGGCTTTGCTGCCCCAGCGAGAATCCGTGCGTCTGCATCTCCGACTGTCATTCAGACCGCTGTGGTGACGGATGCTGCGGTCCGACGGAGAACGTGTGTGATTGTCCTTTCGACTGCGGTCCGTGCCAGGACGACGACGTGTGTACCGCCGACTATTGCGACGCGAGCGAGACCTGCGTGCACCAACTCGACAGCGGGATCTGCGACGATGGCCGCACCTGCACGATCGACTCGTGCGACTCCGTGGAAGGCTGCGTTCATGTCGCCGATTCGGCGGTGTGTGACGACGACAACGTCTGCACCAAAGACGAGTGCAACGTCGGCTCCACGAGCGCCGACCTCGAGACTGGCTGTGATCACTGGCCACTGGCACGCCAGTGCAACGACGGCAATCCCTGCACTCGACAGGACAAGTGCCAGAATGGCGTTTGCGTTGGCAACCCAATCTCGTGCGATGACCTCAACCCCTGCACCGTAGATCTCTGCGACGAAACGGACGGTGAATGTGTCTACGAGAACCTGGAAGCAGGGACTCCATGTGACGACGGCAACTTCTGTACGAAGGGCGATCGATGCGAGGTCGCCGCAGTAGCCGCCGTGTGCGTTGGCGCTTTCGATATCTCCATGTGCGATGACGGTATTCCCTGCACGGTCGAGTCGTGCGATCCCCAGCTCGGTTGCTCCAGCGTTGGCGACGATTCGCTGTGCGACGACGGCAACCCCTGCACGGCAGACTCCTGCAGTGCGGCGGATGGAGGTTGTGTGCACCCCCTGCTCGTCGGTACGACCTGTGACGATGGCAACATTTGCACCGTGACCGACACCTGCAGCACTACCGGCGTCTGCGCCGGTGTGCCTGTCTCGTGCGAGGACGGCAATCCTTGCACAACGGACTACTGCGACGCAGCGGGCGGAGGCTGTGTCAACTCCCCGCTCATCGGCTCGCTGTGCGATGACGGTGATGCCTGCACCGTAGCCGACGTCTGCGATGAAGTCGGGGTTTGCGTCGGCCTGCCTGTTTCGTGCGACGACGGCAACCCCTGCACGGCGGACTCCTGCAATGCGGCGGATGGAAGTTGCGTGCACACCTTGCTCGTCGGTACGCTGTGCGATGATGACAACGTCTGTACCATGGCCGATGTCTGCACTGCCGCCGGCATCTGCGCCGGCACGGCTCTCTCGTGCAATGATGGCATCGAGTGCACGGTAGACATGTGCGATCCCGTGCTCGGATGCCTTTTCACGCCGATGGACATGCTGTGCGACGACGGCAACCAGTGCACCACGGATATCTGCGTGTACGATCCGAGCGCCACGGTTCCGTTGGCCGGCTGTGAGCACGTCAGCAACCAGGGCCCGTGCGACGACGGCAATCCGTGCACTGTCGACGACCAGTGTGTCTTGAGCGAGTGCAGCGGGCTCGAGCTCGTCGAGCCAGTACCGGTGTTTGCTGGACGATGGCCGCTGGACGATGTTCTGCCCGGAACGCCACCAATGACCACGGAGACGGTTTCCGCCAACCACGGCATTCTGGTGGGGCTCGACAGTGGGGATTTGGTGCCGGCAGTGGTGGGCAACGGCTTCGTATTCGACGGGGCGAGCAGAGTGCGGGTTCCCGACGCGAATTCCATCGACATCGGCACCGGTGACCTTTCGATCGCGTTCTGGATCAAGACCACGAGGAGCGACAGTTACCTTCTCGACAAGCGCATCGCGGCCGGGGTGGGCTACCACGCCATGCTCTACAATGGTGTGCTCCTGTTCCAGCTGAATGACCCGGTCAAGGGTTTTTACAACTACTACTCCCTCAACACTCCGCAGCTCTCCGATGGCGCTTGGCACAATGTCGCCATCACTGTCGACCGCGATCAGCCCGACGGCGGACACTTCTACGTCGATGGAGAAAGGGTGTACGAGTTCAATCCGACGAACAGACCGGGCGACCTGACGAACAGCGCCGAGCTGCTCATGGGCTGGCACAGTACTGGCACGAGCGGCTTGGTTGGTTCGCTCGACGATTTCTGGATCGCCAATCGGGTCATGAGCCACTGCGAGATCTGGCGGCAGGCGACCGACATCTAGCCAGCCGTCGGCCTCGCCGAATCGAATCCTGGCACGGCTTTCGCCGTATCTAAACTCCGGCGGACGCCGTTGCCAGCCTCAGATCAGAGCAAGGACACGGAGCGCCGTCAGACGCAGAGACGCCAACGGGCGGATCGTTTCCCCCTGAAGCGTCGGCCGCTCGCCCAAGAAACGCAGCACTTTCGCCGACATCAGCCGACCCGACTCCGCCTTCAGCCCTTCAGCCGGTGTTCCTGTCAGTCTCGAACACCGGCTCGTCGTGGATTGGTTGCAGGTACGGCCCCATTTGTATCGGCAAGACCTTAATAAGCTGTGATCTGATTTTTTGCGCGGACGGGCGGTACCCCTTAGGGTGATAGCATGCATGCCTCGTCCGGCAGGTGGGCTTTGCGGTTGGCCACGGTTGCGCTGATCGTGGGTGTGCTCGTCTACGTGCCCTGCCGTATTTTCAACTCCGAGAGTTTCGTGCGCTATCGGCAGCTCAAGCGCCAGGATGAGGCGTTGGCGCGCGACAACGAGAGCGTGGCGCGCAAGAACGATGCGATGCGGCGAGAGATCAGGCGGCTCCAGACCGACATTGCGGCAGTGGGGACAGTGGCGCGCGACGAGTTGGGCATGGTTGGGCCAGGCGAGATCGTGTTCCAGATCGAGCAGATCGATCGCTGGCTCGCGCCGGCCAAGACAACAATGGGAGGCACCGAGGCGCCGGAGGATCCGGACAGCCGTCCGGATGAGGGGACGGGGTCACAGGCAGGAGGGAGCCAATGAGGCCAGGGTTGAGGGTTGGTGGGCGAGCCATCTCCTTGGTGTGCGCGGTGGTTGCTTGGGCAAAGGCAGTGTGGGCCAAATCGTGGGCAAAGGCTGTCTTGTCTCGAGCACGGGCTGCTGTCGGAGTGCGGACTTTGTTCCGCGCGCGGACTGCCTGCAGGGCGTTTGTTGGTCCGGCCATCTCGCTTTTTGCCTGTTGTCTGGCTGCCTCGGGGATTGTGCCGGATCTCAATGCCGAACGTCCTACTGCTCTGGGAGTCGCCTCGGTCGCCATCTTGGTTCTCGTCGTGGCAAACTCCGTCGCCGCCCGGCTGCGCTTCGTGTCCCCGTCGGCGCGCGCTCAACGTGCCAGCCTCATCTCTCGCTCGGCGCTCACGGTCGCCGATCTCGACGTAGGACTCGCGCTGGTGGCTGCTGTCTACTGCCTGGTCGGGCTGACTGGTTACGTTCAATCGCCACTCCATCCGCTGGCCTATCTGCTGGTTGCCTTTGCCGCTACTTTTTTTTCGGGGAACGTGGCGGCAGCAGTGCTGATTGCCTCGCTCGCCCAGGAAACCGCCATGACCGTCGGTGTTGCCGCCAGCGCTGGTGCCGCCGGCGCCGGCGCCGGCACTGGCATCGGCACTGGCATCGGCATCGGCACTGGAGCCGTGGCCTGGAGTGAGCTCGCCGAGCACGTGGCATTCTTGCTCTTGGCAGCTTTGGCCCATTTCGCTTTCTTGCGCGGCCTGGTGATTCGCCAGCGGCTGGAGCACGAACGCTGCCTGCGAGAAGAGCTTGCTGCCACCCGTGAAGAGGCGCGCGAGTTTCGGATCATTGCTGCGGCGCTGGGTGCCGATAGCAGGGCGCCGCGTCCGCGCGAGGAAGAGGAGCAATGCCTGGCTGCCGGGGCGGTCGAGATGCTGCACGCCTCGATGTTCTACGTGCTCGAGCTCTTGAAGAAGTCGCTCGACTTGCAGACGTGCGTGCTGCTCTGGCTAGAGGAAAGCGGCGAGCGGCTGAAAATCAAGGAGCTGGTCACCGACTCCGACGTCATCGTCGAGAACGCAGTTCCGGCCAGTGCTGGAGCGCTGGGAGCGATAGTCCGCGACCGCATCATTCTGAATCTCGCGCAGCCCAAGCGTGGGCATTTGCCCTACTACGCTGGACCAGAGACAGTCGGTGCGTTTCTTGGGATTCCCGTCGAAGAAGCCGGGCACCTGCGTGGCGTGCTCTGCGCCGACCGGCGCTCGGACAAGCCGTTCACCGCAAGGGACGAGGCTCTTCTCCTCGGTGCTTCCCAGCAGATCCTGCGCGAGATCCAGAACGAGCGGGTCTTCTGCGCCGTCGAGCGCTCCAAGTACGAGCACGAGCGGTTCTTCCGGGCGAGCGCCATGCTCGGGAGGGCGCTCACGCCCGAAGAGGTCATGGACACGGCCATAACCGCCGCCGCCGATATCGTTGGCTTCGAGCTGGCGGTCATCACCCAGTTCGAACGGGACAAGAAGAGACACTCGGTGTGCCGCGTCAAGCTCGCCGATGGTGCTTCGTCGCTGGTCGATCGCGAGGCACTCGAGGGGCTCGAGTATCGCGACAACGCCGGGCTGGTTGCCATGGTGGTCAAGAACAAGCACTACCTGCCCGCCGGCGGAGAGGTTCGCGATCAGACAGCCCCGGTCTTCACCGCCAAGGTCAAGCTCAAAGGCGTGAGCTCGCTGCTCGTGCTGCCGCTCGTTTGTGCCGACGAGGCGATCGGCACGTTCGTGCTGGCGTCCAAGAGACACCACGCCTTTCCCAAGGACAAGCGCGATCTCTTGGGCGTCATTGCCAATCAGGTGGCCGTTTCTTTTATGAATGCCAAGATGTATCGTCAAATGGAAATGATGGCCACGACCGACGGTCTGACCGGTTTGCTCAATCACCGTACCTTCCAGGACCGTCTGACCGAGATGCTGAACCGGGCAGAGCGACATCGACTCAAGCTCGCGTTGATCTTCACCGACATCGATCATTTCAAGAAGGTCAATGACACCTATGGTCATCCGGTGGGGGATCAGGTGCTCCGCGGAGTAGCCCGTGTTCTCGTCGAGAGCGTGCGCAAGATCGATGCAGTGGCGCGCTACGGAGGGGAGGAGTTCGCAGTGGTGATCGAGGGAGCCGACGAGAGCGGCGCCTACAATCTCGCAGAGCGAATCCGGCTCGACGTGGAAAAGCAGGTCTTCCAGTCCGAGCAAGGAGCACTGAATGTCACCCTGTCTCTTGGTATTGCCGCAGTACCCGACGATGCCAAGGACAAGCAGGCCTTGATCGATCGAGCCGACCAGGCCTTGTACCACGCCAAGCACGGCGGCAGGAACCGGAGCATGACCTACCAGCAGCTCCTGGCCGACAAAGCACAAAAAGCACAACGAAGGCGGGTGGCGTGAGCCGGAGCGCACCCCGATACGTCGACGTCGATACCCAGAGCGCCGGTAGAGTAGCTCACCACCCAAGTCTTGCCAGCAGGCACGAAGAACGAGATGGCACGCAAGAATTTCGTTCTCGACACCAATGTTCTTCTCCACGACCCCCGGGCGATCTTCAGCTTTGCCGACAATCACGTCATCATTCCGATCTACGTGATCGAGGAGATCGACTCCTTCAAGAAGGAGTTGTCGGAGCGCGGACGAAATGCCCGCGAGGTAGCAAGGCAGCTCGACGCCTTCCGCAATGGTGGGCGGCTATCCGAGGGAGTGCCGATGGACAATCGCGGAGTGCTCCGGGTTGCCCTTGGCAAGCGACCAGTCCCAGACGGCCTTAGACGGTCGCAGACCGCCGATGCCTACATCCTCGGAGTGGCGTTGGAGGTGCGTGACTCCGAGCCGGGCGTCAAGACAGTCCTGGTCACCAAGGACGTCAACCTCCGGGTTCGGGCCGATGCTCTCGGATTGCACACCGCCGACTACGACGCCGAGAAGATCGACATCCAGGAGCTCTATGGTGGAACTGCCGAGCTGAATGTCGAACAAGGGCAGATCGATTCCTTCTATCACGAGGGATTCCTCTCCCTCTCGCCAGTCGGAAGGTGTCCCAACCAGTACCTCTTCTTGCGCAATCAGGAGAGCCCATCCCATGCTGCTCTCGGTCGCTGGGATGCCGCCAAACAGCAGGTTGTGCCGATACGCAAGCTTCGCGACGGAGTCTGGGGCTTGCGCCCGCGCAACAAGGAGCAACACTTCGCCCTCGACCTGCTGCTGAACGACGACATCAAGCTGGTAACGCTGGTGGGAAAGGCCGGCACCGGGAAGACCTTGATGGCAGTGGCCGCTGGTCTGCAAAAGACGATCGAAGACGGCACCTATCAAAAGCTGTTGGTGAGCAGACCGATCTTGCCACTAGGCCGTGACATTGGCTATCTCCCCGGCAATGTCGAGGAGAAGCTCAATCCGTGGATGCAGCCGATATTCGACAACCTCGAGCTGCTGCTCGGTTTCAACAAGAGCGACAAGAAGAACGGCCGGCGTTGTTCCGAGCTGATGGACATGGGCCACGTGCAGATCGAGCCCATAACCTACATTCGCGGGCGTTCGATCCCAAACCAGTTCATGGTCGTCGACGAAGCCCAGAACCTCACTCCCCACGAGGTGAAGACGATTCTCACCCGCGTCGGCGACGGCACCAAGATCGTCCTGACCGGTGACCCCTACCAGATCGACAATCCCTACGTCGATTCGTCGAACAACGGCATAACCACCGTAGTGGAGCGATTCAAGGGCGAACCGATCGCCGGTCACATCACCCTCACCAAGGGCGAGCGCTCTGCTCTCGCCGAGCTCGCCTCCAACGTCCTCTAGTCGCCGCACCGCCAAGCCGGCTGTGCGCTGACGGACAATGGACTAGCCGCAATGCCAGTCACTTAAGGAGCCTCGGTGGTCGGGGGCGGGCAGCTTTTCGGCGAGCAGTGTTTTGCCCGCTCGCTCAAACAGTCCTCGGCTCCGCGGTTCGATACGCACGGAGTTCCTTGGACGTGGTTGTCCGTTCGAATCGTGAGGTGCCTTTCCGTCGGCCTGCGAAACTCGCTCGCGTTCAAAACACTGCTCGCCGCGCAGCCCGCCCCCTCAACCCGGGCTGGCGAAAAACCTCAGGAATTCCGCTCTCCTGGCTCCTTAAGTGACTGGCATTGGGACTAGCACGGAC
>JAZDLZ010000781.1:0-4745 GCA_043801535.1 Pseudomonadota bacterium | reverse complement strand
CGCATGCCGGCACGGAGCGCTTTGCCGCTCTCACAAGCATCTTGCCATGTCCATCCGACCGAGACACGTCCACGTCGGGTATCGCTGACGCTCTGGTTTCGCCGCCATCGACGGGGGACCAACGAGCAACGATCACACCCGATCTCAGCCGGAGACGTGAATAGGAGGAAACGAAGACGAAAGCAACGAATGAGTACGATCAGCGCCTCAAGTTCGCCGCCCACCTAGCTGGTGTCCTCGGTGACATTGCGACACCGCAGTCCGCGTTATCTCTGCCTACGCCGACACCCTGCCGCTCAAGTAGCCGACCTACCTGCGCGTGTCCGGGTTTGACACCCAAGACAAGAAGAGTATGAGCAGTAGAGGGGGATCGACAGAACGTCCGCGCCGTGATCTTCTCCCTGTATGCACCGAACTCGAGACAAGCGAGCCCGAGCTGGCAAGAAGCAACGGCGGGCCGACATGCGACGCTACGACGCACGCGGCGCGGATGAGGTCCGGGAGGTCGTGCGGTACGTGTTCTCGCCAGACGGGCACTCGGTGGATCCCGCGCAGCTGGCGAAGGTCCCTACCTCGCTGATGTCGGATGTGCTGGTGGAGCTGATGGAGCCGTACATCGACTGGCCGCCGGCCAAAGACGAGATCGCCGACCTCGAGGCATGGTTGAAGCTGGGCGCCCAGGTCTGGAACGCCACGGTGGAGGCATCCAACGGGACTGACTGTGTACACAGGCTTGAGGCTCTCGCGAACGGACTGGCGACCGAGAATGCAGTGCCCCTCATGCTGGAGATTGCCCGACGGAGGTTCGCCCGCTTTCCCGATGATTGGCGTCGGGTGGCGTCGGTTCGGGTAGTTGCCGAGGATGGACGGGCGACTGTTTGGGCGACCAGCTTCTCCTTCGTGCCAGGTGACTTTTCATAGCGACTCTATCTCGCCAATCATCCCATCGAGCGGCACGTCATGCTGCTCGGGAAGGTCGGACGCGTCGAGAGCTCCGCGGAGCAGCCCGAGGGTGCGCTCCCGTCCGAGTCGGTGGCCCCGATACGCCCGTACGACGGCGGCGGCAAAGCTCCGCGGTATTCGGGGAGAACGAGGCTCGTCGATCAACCTCACGCCGTGCTCCATGAAGTCTGCTCCTCTTGGAGTACGACGGACCATCGACTCGAACCTGGACTGATCGATCAGGCGCAGATTCAGCAAGTGGGAGCAGAGCGCGGACCAGCTCGCGCCATACTCGGCGCCCAGGTGGAGCGCGGCCGTCCAGGCGTCTTGCTCGCCGGCAAGCTCGATCCAGCGAGCCTCTATGCCTTCCCGCGGGAGAAGGAAGTGAATCGCGAACGCGCTTACCAATCGTTCACGCTCGTCCTTGCCCCCTTTCACCCATTCGGACGAATACTCGTCGGCGAGAACCTGGTGCCCGAGCTCGTGGACGAGGGTGAACCGCCGCGCACCCGACAAGAGCTTGCCCTGGATGAGTGCGATACCGCCCTTCGCGAGCGCGACGTACGAGCCCTCGACGTTTCCCTCGACATCCAGCACGAATGCCAGGAGTCCGAGTCGCTCGGCGACATCGACCAGGTCGATGAGCGGCGCGCGTGGCTCGCCGATGCGGGTGCGGACAATGCGAGCGGCCTTCTCGGCTGCTTCCACCGAGTCGACAACCACACCGGTGGGCTGGGGTACTGCTGGTGAAAGCAAGCCCATCCCAACGAGCTGCTCGGCGTCGGTGGCGATGGTTTCGAGCAAGGCGTCGGCCGAGTCTTCGATGCCTTCGCGCTCCCTGCGGCGGCTCACCACTGAGGCAGGGGGCTCAGTGACAAACCAGGAGATCGGCCGTTTGAGCAGCCTGGAGAACGCGGCAAGCTCAAGCGAGTTGACTGCTCGCTTGCCCGTCTCGATTTTGGTTACCGCAGTGCGGTCGAGGTCGATGGCTGTGGCCAGGTCAGTCTGGGTCATGCCTGCTGCCTTGCGAGCAGCAGCGAGTCTCTCTCCGAGGTGTTGCCATGAGCGGTCCATGCATGTGCGAAAATAGCACCTTTCGCAGCGGTTGCCAGCCCGCCTGCCCGGGAAAGGCGGCGGCGACACCGACCCGAATGACGTTTTGCTTCTTGCCGGATCGAGGAGTGGAGGAGTGTGATCATGACCAGGAGCTCCATGCCAGCCCTGGATTTCCGGGATCGGCGCTGCTACGATCCTTCGTGACGATGCGCCGCTAGCTCGCGGGTGACAACGGCGTCGTCGAGAATGGAAAGGGCCTTGTCTGTCCAGTACTGCCAAAACTCAACAATCACCGAAGCGTGGGCTCTAGTCCTCGGCTTGCCTGCGCGGCTCGACGACACGGATGCGGCGGTATTGCTTCGCGCTGCGCGGGCTCGATTCCCTGGGATGCAGCAGAAGCCAGCCATCGTCGCTGTCAAGGTTCAGGAACCCACCCCTCCTTTCTGGCGAGAGCAGGTGGTATGGGACGACGACAAGTACTTGGCACGTTTTGGACACCGATACCTGAGCGTGCATTTCATTCGCAAAGGCGACCGCCGGTACGAGACGTTCTCGAAGTCGCTTCAGCCAGGGATCGAGGAGTGGCTGAAGATCTATGAAGATGTGCTCACGCGAGGAGAGGACAAGCACCTCGTGGATCGGATCGGCTTCGGCTACGTGAATACGTTCGAGCTCGACCCGGAAGGCTTCGACCTGTCGCGTTTTTTCAAGATGAGCTTTTCCGTGAGCGTCGGGGCTCGCGACGCGGGACTATTGTCCCTGGATACCGGTTGCGTCTTCTTCGACAAAGGCCGCAATGTTCATCTCAGCGTGAATCTGACCGTCGAGAGCCCCACGGAGGAGAATTCCAGGATTCGCGTGGTGACCAAGGTGTCTGCCGAGAGGAGAGGGATCGAGGATGCTTCTTTTGCCAAACACGAATTGCTGCAGTCGATGATTGCCGACGCCAGGCAAGCCGCCAAGGACACGTTTTTCAGCTTCGCTACCGACGATACGCACGCCATCATGGGAGTTGTGACCGATGCTGCAAGCTAGCCACGAGGGCAAGAAGTACGCGAAGCCAATGCTCGTGCCGAAGCTCGGGAGGTCTCGCAGCTTCGAAGACGTGTATCAAGCGCTTGGTTCTTCGCACGAACCGCAGCAGGCATCCGGCGATCAGCGGCGAGACCTGGGCGATTCCGGCGAGATTTCCCTGGACGAGCTCGCGCGGCGCTATCTCGACACGCGCGACCAGCTCGCCTATCGGCAGCTTCGCGGCGAGACTCTGACGCCACGAGAGAGGATCATGCTGTCGGCGCTCAACCGGATCGTGGAGCGACTCCTGCCGCCGCCAGCACCCCTGCCAAGGCGGGTGTCGGAGCTCGTGGACGAACTGCTTCGGCGCAGATAGATGCCTGTTGTAGTCATCGGCCCGCCGGCGGGACGAACCCCGCTACTTGGGCACTGTATCCTCGTCGGTGCTGCTGCTGCTGCTGCTGCTGATTCTGCTTGCGAGCGCGTGGCCGGTCTTCTGGAGCTGGACGGCAAGCTGCCTGAGTACGCCGTGGGTCTCGACTTGCAGGTCGACTAGCCGTTCGAACAGGGCGCCCATCTGCGTCCACATTTCGCGGAAGCAGAGCGGCTCTGGAGTGGGAGTGGCTGCCTGCTCTGCTGCTTCGGGCATCAGCAGCAGCTTGGCTTGCTCTGGGGCGGCTGGCTCGGGCGCTACTGACTTGGCTCCTGCTTGGCTGGCTGGCTCGGACCTCACAGGCGGGGGCGCCTCGAAGAGGTAGAGGACCATGTCGCCTCGCTCCAGTTCGTACGTGTTCCATAGCAGGAGCTCGGCAGGGACTTTGGTGGTTTGCGATCGGTCTTCTGGCTGGACGAGGCTGATCGAGCGCACGTGCAGAGTGTCGAGGCGCGACGAGAACAGCCTGACCTCGACGAACAGGGCAGCGCCGACGAGGGCTATGGTGTCGCCTGAGCCTTGGATGACGTGGAGGAAGCCAGCGTCGTGCATCACGTCGTCGACTATGGATTGCCGCCAGTGCTTGCCAGCCGGGAAGGCTGGCGGGACCTCCAGGGACTGCGGGATGTGCAGGTAGTGCCTCCCCCTGGGGGGCTTGGGTGGCCGGTCGATGGTGCGTACTGCGCGGACGAATTCGTCGGTGAAGTCCAGCGAGGGACCGCGCGGGACGTCGCAGGCGACGAAGTCCACGCGGTAGGGGAAGAAGACGTCTGGCTCGTACGAGGGATCGTTCTGGTAGATCTGGAGGACGTAGAGGGTGTCTGGCCGGAACCGGTCGGTGATCACGTCGCACGCGAGCTTGGTGCCGAAGAGGCGGATGCGGATCGAGCCGCGCTCATCCAAGGGGTCGCCGACGTTGAAGGCCTTGCCTTCGCTGAGGTCGTGGGCGATGAGCTCGCGCCAGCCTTGGGCGGGCACGCCGCCACGCTCGGCATACCAGGCCAGGTTCTCGGCGAGCTTGAGGTAGTGGCGCATCATGGCGGTCGAGCATACGTGACGCGGCGACGTTGGAGAAGGCTGCCTGTGCGTGCTCCTTGCCCCCCCTCTGTTCTGCTACGGTTTGAGGCGGTAGTCGTGCTCGATCACCGCGGCGATGTCCGGTCCCTTCCAGTAGGGTTTGATCCACCGAGTCTCCTTGTTCTTCCAGCCTGGGTTCGGATTGCGCCAGTGGCCGCGCACCATGAACCGTTTCATGATAGTGCGACCGGACTGGGACTTGGCGAGCTCCTGGAAGCGGCGT
>JAZDLZ010000780.1:0-3322 GCA_043801535.1 Pseudomonadota bacterium | reverse complement strand
TGCTGGCAAGAGGCGATCGGCAGCGACGAGACGCGTTGCCAATGCCGTACCTATCGCGACCAGGCTCTTCGGATCCTCCTCGGCGTCGAATGCGCGCAGGAGGTGGTCGATCAAATGTTCGGAGAGACCCCAGTAGGCGAGCAGGCCCTCCAGGTGAACCAACGACTCGCGTTCTTTCGGGTCGGCGCGCAGGGCCGACTCGTGGGCGGCAATCGCTTGCTCTGGTTCTCCGCCCTCGGCCAATTCTCGGCCGAGAATGCGGAAGCAAACAGCTCGTTCCGAGCTTGGTGGCAGGCTTTCGGCCAACGATCGCAGGGAAGCGCGGCGGCGCGGTTTGTCGCCCAGGGTCTGGTAGATCCGAGCGAGGGAAACCATGGTTGCGACCGAGCGATACTCGGGATCCTTGGCAGTTGTCGCCTCGTTGGCGTCAGCGGCGTCGCGCAGCGAGCCGAGCTCCTCGAGAATGCTCGAGAGCGATGACAAGGCTGCGGCGGCCACTGCTCCGGGGGTGCTCGGCGACGAGGAAACCAGGCGGAGGAGATCGGCCAGTCGTCGTCGATCCTGGCGCTGTTCCAGGATCAGCTCGGCCGCGACCTGGGCAATCGGATCGCTCGCTCGAGTCTCGAGGACCTGCATCCAGGCTCCGAGAGCTGCCTCGGTGTCGCCAGCCGCGCCATGAGCCTTGGCAAGTCCAGTAAGGCACCAGCCGCGAACCGACGGATCGGAGGCATGGGTCTCCAGTGCTCGCAGCACTGGGATCGCATGCTGGGGTTCGTCGTGGACGAGCGGAAGGAGAGCGAGCAGGACTGGTATCGAGTCCGGTGCCTCGGCCAGGGCTTCCTGGAAGAATCCGGTTGCCCGCGCGTTCTCACCGAGCTGTTCGGCGCAGATCTCACCAGCGCGATAGCGCGCGTGCAGCTTGGCCAACCTGGCGCCATCGACGTTCGCATAGTAGTCTGCGAGCTCTTTCCAGGATCCAGTATCGGCGAGCAGTCGGGCATAGGGCAGGGCGGAAGACTTGGCGCCGGCCGCGAGAGCGTCACGGTAGAGCGCCAGAGCCTCGTCGAGGTGGCCGACTGCTTCTGCCAGGACCGCGCGCCGGAGCAGGATCGAGCCATCGGCTGGAAGCTCCGCGAGGAGCGCGGCGAGCTCGAGCCAACGCTGTTCCTCGGTGAGGAGGGAGATCAGGGTGAGGCGTGCCGGAACGTGGGTCGGCTGCAGGGAGAGCGCGGTACGCAGGCGCTCGGCGGCATCGTTGACCCGGCCCAAGTACCTCCAGAGCACGTCGGCGGTCTTGTAAAGATACGTGGCGCGTTCCGATGGATCGCCAGTGGTTTCGGCAGCGCGGTCGAACATCGCTGCCATCTCGGCGTAGCGGCCGGCCCGCAAGAATGCCCGGCCTGCCGAGGTATAGACTGCGTGCGAAGGAGGCGCGACCTCGACGGCGCGACAATAGGCCTCGATCGCGGCATCGAGCGCGCCCCTTTGCTCGTGCGCCTTGGCGACTCGTTCGAGGATGGAAGCGACCTGGGCAGGCTCCTGCACCAGGGCAGCCAGGCGGGTGAGCACACTCGCGAGCTCCTCGAGCTCGCCCGTTTCTTCGAGAAGCTGGGCAAGCCGGGTGAGCACGTGGTGAGGACCGAGATCGGTGACCTCGGCAGCCTGCCTGAAGGCAGCAGTTGCGCGGGCTCGATCGCCAAGCAGATCGGCGGCAATGGTCCCAATCTGCGCAAGCAGCCAGCCGCGTCGTCCCAACTCCTCGGTGCGGGCCAGCTCGGACTCATAGAGCGCAACCAGGTCGTGCCAGGCGCCTTTTCTGGTGAGGGCTGCCTCGAGAGACGACAAGGCGAATAGATTGCCGGGAGTCTCGGCGAGCGACGCTCGCAGGGACTCGATCCCTTCGTCGATTCGTTCGGGATCCTCGACGAGCAGCTCGCCGGCGCGGCGGAGGGCGCTAGATCTTTCCTGAGGCGTGCTGGCGCATTTCGCTTCGAGCTGGTGCATGCGCAGCAGGCGGTCTTTGGCGCCGAGACGATGATAGATTCGCCCCAGACCTTCCAGGGCGGGAAGATAGCCAGCGTCTTGGGCCAGTGCCTTCTCGAAATACTCGACTGCGCGGTCTTCTTCGTTGAGCCTTTCTTCGTGCACCACCGCCATCCGGTGCAGGATGGCGGCTCGTCCGGTTGGAGTCTCCTCGAGAGCAAGACGCGATTCCTCGGTCGAAAGGAACAGCGACCAATCGCCGCTGCGCGCGAGGAGAGACGATAGCTCGCCGAGCGCCGCGGTCCGAGAATAGCTGTCGCCAGCATCGGCGGCAGCGCGAAAGGCGCTGGCAGCGAGCTCGCGGTCGTCGAGCTTGTAGCGAGCGAGTATGCCGATATCCAGCCAGGCAGCCGCAGGATCCACCGTCCGGTCGGCGATCTGGGCTTCGCGAAGGGCGACTAGCTCGGCGAGCTTTCCCTCGTTCGAGTAGATGCGTTCGAGGACAAAGCGCACCGAAGGCGAGCTCGGCGAGTGGCTCTCGGCGAGGGCCGCCTGTCCGAGCGCGTCGGATTTGTTCTTCGATCGCCCGAGGAGGCGCGCAGCTCGCGCTCCGTGCTCGGCTCGGAGCTGCGGCGTGGTGGCAGACTCGGCCATACGCTGGGCGCTCTTGGCGGCGATGGCATAGTCTTGACGAGCAGTGGCCAGCCGCTCGTGGGCTGCGAGCGCACTGATATTGGCGGGGTTCGATTCCAGGGCCGAGCCGTAGGCTGCTTGGGCGGCCTGGACATTGCCCAGCTCGTGCTCGAGTATCCAGGCACGTTCTGCCTCGAGGGAGGCGCGATCCTGGGGTGCTGGCCAGAGCTTTGCCTCTGCCTCGAGCGCGCAGAGCACGTGCGCCCAGTCTTCGAGGTGCATCGCTGCCTTGCGATACGAGCGGGCGATGTGCGGGGCTTGCGGCTGGCGGCGGAACGCGTCGTGGAGCGCAACGAGCGCTTCGTCCTGGTCGTCGAGAGGACGGGCCAGCAGACAGCCGATGTCGTGCAGCGCCTGGGCAGCGGCCGGCTCGTGCAGCTTCGGGAGTATCGCCCGGAGAAAGGACACGGTCCGCGCCGCCCGGTTCGTCTCGATGGTGCTGGCCTGCCTGCCGTCGAGCTCTAGCGGGCTGGATTCCCTGGCCGTGGGAATGGCGGCAAACTCTGCCACTTGTTCTTCGTTTGAGCTATCCGTCATGAGCGTAGGTCTGTCCTTCGCGTGGAAGTCGATCGTCGATCAAGAGTGTCGAACGCCCGAACGTCCGGAGGATAACTCAGCAGTACCGGTGGCGACAATGATAATCCCG
>JAZDLZ010000765.1:0-34456 GCA_043801535.1 Pseudomonadota bacterium | reverse complement strand
CGACCGACCACTCCACGCGCTGTGACGCTGCGACGGCATCGCTCTTGTAGCCTTGTCCTGCCAAGACTAACAAAGGACTGTTCTGCTGCACACCGTCTGCCGCCGCAGTCGTGTTTTGCAGCGTAAGCCCCGCCACCTGCGTCGCACCGATCGCGTCGTACTGCACCGTTACGACGCCAGAGTTGCCGACGCTGATGCTCCCGATGGTAGTCAGAGCCTGGCTGTTAAATGTCGCAGTCGTCGTAAGAGCAGCGAGTGCTGCGCGGACGTTCGCCTCGTCGGTAACGTCTGCGCCAGCCTCGATGCCGTCGAGTTTCGAGAACTGGGCCGCGGACATGAATCCAGCGGCTATCGCCGTGGCATCGGCGTGCAGCGTCCCGCCGAGTTGATTCCCGTGCGCATGGCCGTGGTCCGACCGCGAGAGAGTGGTCGCCACACCAGCAGCGGCGGTGCCTACGCTCGCTGGCAGATCGTCGGAGCGCACTAGACTGGCGAGAGCAGAGTACTGGGCCGCGGACATGAAGCCAGCCGCGATTGCCGTGGCGTCGGCGTGCAACGAGCCGCCGAGCTGATTCCCGTGCGCATGGACGTGATCGTAGCGGGATACCAAGGCTGATACACCAGCAGCGGCGGTGCCGACGGCAAGCGCCGGAGTATCCGAGAGCTGCACCGTGCCAGGATTGGTGCCAGATCCCTTCCCTGTCGTAGCAGTGCCACGAGTGAGATTGCGCGTTTTCATGCGACTCGACTCCACAGATTGATGCGCGCCTTGCCAGTATCAATTCCGTTTCCGACGACAGCCACGTAATCCCTGTCTCCGTTGGTCGGGACACGGAAGGTCTTTTCGGTCTCCGGCGGTATCCTGATGCCAGCCAACGCCGTCACCGTGACGGTGGAATCGCCCTGCAAGGCGTAGCAATCCCCCTTGCCGGTGTAGCCATCCGTCGGAATAAACTCCAGCCCGTAGACGCCCGACGGGAGAGGCCCAAATACCACGACAGTGCCGACAGCATCGATCGCCTGACCATCGGATGCGCCTAGACTGCCGTCGATGTCAACCAAGGGCCCAAGACAGGCCCGCTCAAATTGGACGCTGGACCGTTGCATGGGTCTAGCATACCGCCGAGATCAGACTAGGGTCAGGCCGCGGGATGATCGAAAGTGACCTCGACGCCCAATACCTTTTTGGTATCGCCAGACTGGCCTGGAATGTAGGGCTGGATCTCCAGCTCCCATTTTTTTCCGGCAATGACAGTCACCGGCGCACCTAACGTCATGACGACGGCCACGTAGGGAGATCCTGGTGCGCCTGGCTGAGCAGTAGCAATCGATGCGCCTCTGAACACCCCTGACATCATTTGAGATATCAGATAGATGACCAATCCCTGATCAGTATTGCTTCCGGCGTTGACGTAGACGGTAATGGACTTGATCCGGTCTCCCACGTCGAGCGGAATCGGAACGATCAGCTTACCGTTGCTGGGGACGTCAGCTTCCCAGGTAGTCTCCACGGAATCGAACAGCCAACCGCCGGCCTCTGCTTCTGCCGCTGCGATTGGAATGCTCAATACCTGGTCGCCATGGCAAAACTCGTCGAAAGTCTGATCTCCCGACCAGGTATGGTCATCCTCGAGGAATGTGTCGAGATAGGCGCACCACTGATAGATCAAATTGAGCAGCCAGTTGAGGTAGTTCCTGGCCGGCTTCTCTCGATAGTGAAATCCCGAGGCCTTCTTGCTGGCCGGCGGCTCGAGCACGTTGCTCTGCTGGGTCAACGGATCCGTGCCACCATTCGTCGCCCACGTCGGTAGTTCTGTCGGCTTGGCTGCCATTATGGTCCACCACCGATCGCTGGCCGATCATAGTCGACCTCTACTCCGAGCACCAATCTCGTCGGAGACGTTAGGGTATCGACGCACCAGACATCCAGCTCCCACTTGGTCCCAGCACCGATGACAGTCGGAACCGTAGCCTCGACGTAGAGCATGTCATACGTCAAAGTCCCCGTCGCTGAATCGCTTCCTTGCCCAGTGCGCACTCCTGTAGTCATGTCTACCGAGTAGAGATTCGCCCAGATGCCACCCTCAGTGGCACCGTGTTTGACGTAAACTCCCACTCCATTGATTCGATCGCCGAGCTTGAGCGTGATCGGGAAAATCAGATGCCCGTCAGAATCAGTCGTGGCAGCCCATGTCGCAGTGCCGTAGTCGTAGAGCCAACCGCCAGAGATCAAAACCTCTGCCTCTGCCATAGCAGCGGGGAGACTCAGTGCTCGTCCGCTATGGTAGTAGTCGCTGAAGGTCTGGGCGCCCGACCAGGTATGGTCATCCTCGAGGAATGTGTCGAGATAGGCGCACCACTGATAGATCAGATTGAGCAACCAGTTAAGCCAGTTTCGGGCCGGCTTCTCGAGGTAGTGGAATCCATCGGCTTGTTTTCCGTCGGGCGGCTCGAGCACGTTGCTCTGCCCCGAAATCGGATCCGTGCCACCATTCGTCGCCCACGTCGGTAGTTCTGTCGGTTTCGCCATGATGTCCCTCTATGGATCGTCCCATTCGTCGGCCATGTCTCCAACAGGTGCATCCGTCACATCGGTGAATGCTGGATTGACTGCCTCTGCTACCGCGGGAGACACAATCTGCACATGCTTTCCCGCGGGAGACACGATGCTCCGCGTCAGAGTCAATGCCGTGAGATAGAACTCAGGGTAATACTGCACGCTGTAGATACGATAGACATCGGTGGCATCGTCGGAAACGCGGATGCATTGAGCAACCGCAAACTCGTCGGAACAGTCACCATCGATGTAAATGACATTGAGTCCGTCGCTGCTATCGATGACGAACGCCTCTCCGAGACCGAATCCATCCGGGTCCTGCACGCCACGAGAGACGTTTTCGAGAATCGCTGGCAGCGCAACAGCCACGGTGGTAGTCACGGTGATGATTGTGTTGTCCGGGGGACTATCGAGCGCCACTGCCGATACCGTGTAGTCACCTTGCGACGCACAATCCCGAGATCCTGCCACGCGCACGGTGTCACCCACGGCGTAACAACTCGTCACATCGTTTTCGACGATGATATCGTTGCCGCTTGCGCTCACGATCCGATGCCAGCCCGAGTCCGGACCGAACACCAGCGGTCGGTCTCCCTCCATGCTGACGATCGCCATGTCCACACCCTCTGCCCTCGATTGCCGCAGCAGCGCGCGCTCTGTCTCCGTCCCTGCCGCTTCGTAGAGATAGACGTCGAAGCATGCCGGAAACGACTCCTGGAGCTGCACAGAGGTCACCCCGGTGCATTGGTCGGCTATCGCGATTGCCTCCGGGATGGTGCCATGTGAGACATTGACGCCAGCTTTCATCCGGAGCACTGGTCGGTATTCTTCGTCGGTCAGACCATCTCTCGTCTGTCCCAGCAAATCGCCCAGCTCGTCGAGCTGTTCACCGAATGCCAGAGCGATCCGTCGCAGCACAAGTAGCTTGATGAGCTCGCCCTCGAGCTCCTGTGCCCCGCTGGGAGCACCGGCCAGCTCGCACTCTACGAGCGCCACGAGTTGCGAGTTGGTCATCTCGCCGTCATCTGCCGGCAGCTCACGGATGGCGTGCGACTCCATGAGTGCCCGCATCTCATCTCCGGCGAGAGCCAACGCAAGGGTGACTCCCGGATCGCCAATGAGCTCCCAAAGCTGGATCGACTTGTCGACTAGATCGGCACTCGAAAACGCAGGCAGCGTCATCGTGCCGATTCTGGCCAGGGTTGCCTCGGCTGGAGCAAAAATCGTGTCCAGCATGCTGTCCGCGCAAACGAAGCTCTTGAGATTCGGCACCGTCGAATTGATGCGGAACAGATAGAACACGTTTTCGTCTGCCCACATCCCCCGCGCACCAATCAACGACCTGATGAGCTTGCCCCAATTCACCTGGGCATGCTGGCTGGGCAAGAGCTCCAGCGCTCGCTCTGCGTGCTCTCGTATCGGAGTGATGTCGTCGGCCATAGCTCAGACTCCTGTCACCGTGATACGGACAATGGCGAAGGTGGCGATTTCGTCGGAGTCGATCGAAATCGTGGTCGTGGCTACTGCCGGATAGGATGTCCCGATGTTGACCGTGAGCGATTCGAGGCCTGCCACGGCAGTCATGATCGCCCCGGAAATCCGCTGGTTGATGACGTCCATTCCGCCAACGTAAGTATCCCCATAATCGACCACGGCTTGCTTGATCGCATCTGCCGCACTCGTCGGCAAATCCTCCTCGTCATAGAGACTATTGACGGTCACCGCGACGTAGATTGGCACCTCGACTACACGACTAAAGTAGATCGCATGCAGCTTGTCGTTGTCATCGGTGATGTACTGCACGTTGTTGCCGTAGGTTTGGATGCCAGCCGCCTTGACTTGATAAATTGTCTCGGCGACATCAGTATCAGTACCGCCGGTCACCACGCATTCGACGGAATGCCCAGGCCTGCCATCATCATCTGTCTCCCCCGTATCGTTCTCGTAGACCTTGACGCCGTCGACACCATCTACTGCCAGCAGCCTGGTGGTCAAGCGATTCACCAGCAGAGACTTGCACCGTCTCTGCCTCGCGTCGACATCACTCTCTTCGACGCGACCGACATCAGCCTCGATGACGTTGGTAGTGCTCGTCCAACCAGAGACTGGCGTCGCAATCGTGGTAAGCGTTCCGAGGTCTGCGCCGATGACACCGGTCTCCGTAGCCTTGACCAGGTGCGGCACGGAGATTTCCGTCTCGGTCAGATCTCCAGGACTTTCAGCGTCGACGGTATAGGCGAAGGCATAGTCGTCTGCATCATTCGCGACATCGGGCAATGGATAGGCGGCCAATGTGATTTCTGCGCCATCCGCAGTGGCTACCACGTAGCCACGCAGATTGCCCGGATCAGGTGGTGACCCGATAGCACCAATCTTCTGACTCACAGTCACCGTCGTATTGCCACCCGCATACTCGAGGTCAGCGACCGTGTACTCGTCGTTGTGATCGGAGCCGCCGGTCACCCGACAGCGCTTGCCGATGGCAAAAAAGGTGCGCTGGTCTCCGGCCACTGTGAAAGTCTTGTCTTCCTCCGACACCGCAGTGATGGCTAGCTCCGGGTCGATGGCTGCCACCAAATCCGTGGCTACGTCAGCGTCGACATCACCTGGACCAGCCGTGACGAGGTACGCATGTCCGTCGATCGTGATGGTGAAGTCCAGCCCGTTGGCAGCGCCACTCACCTCGATGACAGCGCCGAGCACCTGGTCTGCGTCGAGCGTCTCTTCCGACTGCGTCTCGAACCGCGCTCCAGTGCTTTCGTGCTCGACTTGGCTGCCGGAAGAAATCACCGTGCCTGGATCGCCAACCAAAAGCTGCCATGCCGTGGATTCTTCCTCGTCGAGCCTAGTCAAATTGTTGATGGCGAGCACATTGTCCAGCGATACGCCCGCAGCAGTCGTGGGGTACTGACTCGAGTGGACAGCCTGCGCGAGCTCCCACAGCTCAGCCAACGGCTCGGCCAGGATGCCGCACAGCCGACCGAATCCAGACTCGGCATGAGTGACTGCCTCGGCGCCGAACTCCGCATGGACGTTGGCTTGCAACTCCTCGAGGATTTCTTGGAGACGTTTGATCTCGAATCCAGTGCTCAGCAGTCCGCTCATGGTGACTCCACTAGCATGGTGACAGTGCCGAAGTCGGTCGAGGCCTCGAATTCAATGGACAAGTGCCTGGTCGTCCCGTCGAAAGTCGCCTCGAATTTGGCCAAGGCTCTGACATGGTCGACGGTCTCAATTGCGTTACGAAGCGTCGCCTCTGCCATCCCTCGAGGAAATTCCTTGCTGAACACAACGCCGAACCAATCGACACCTTTGCTCGTGTCCAGATACCACTCTCCCAGGATGGTGCGCAGCCGGATTCTGATGTGCTGCGCTACTACGTCCAGATCCTCGATGAGCACGATGTCGCCGTCCTCGATGGCGATGTCGCCGGTCGTTTCGTCGAGCTTCAAATCACGCACGGTCGCCATGTCATTTGCCTTTCAGCACCGAGGTCCCGTCTGGATTTCCCGGCAATGGTGCCACAGGGACACCACTCGCTCCAGGTCCCGTCGTGACTCCTGAGTGAGTATGCGTTTTCGCCCAAGTGACCAACGCTTGAACGTCTGCCTTGGTGGCAAGCGCCACTGCCTCGCCGTCGACGCCATCATGCACCAACGCTTCTCCGGCATCCGTGAGCGCCAGAGTCACGTCCCCATGCCGCACCACCAGACGATCAATGGCTACTGCTCGATTGGCGGGAACTGCGGTGCAGAATGGGATAGCGATGCAGTCGGTCAGATCATGGAATCGTCGTTCCGCCGGCCGCTTTTCCTTCGGGCTTGAAACCTCAGATGTGAGCAGGGCAAGTGCCCAGTCATCGCTCGCCCGGTCGAGGAACACCAGGAGTACCTGGTCTCCCTTGGCCAGCGGGAAGCGCACCTGCGAGCGCATGGTGCCCGGGTAGAGCACGGGTACATCACCCACTGGAGCATCCGACCTGCTGCCGCCCTCTTTCCTGGGGTGAGCGATGAGTGGCTGAGCGGCACATGTCATCGTGTCAGCGTCAAACGAAATCACGACGGCAGGAATGGCGACACGCAGACGCTCGGTCGCTCGATCGCCAGCAGTGACGAGCAGGGTCGACAGCGACGGCTGCGTGCTGGTGGTGTTGCTCATAGCGCGCTTGCCTCCACCTCGACGAGCCACTGACCGCCGTGAGTATCACCGGTGAAATGAGCATACTCCACCCGAAACAACCCTTCGACCGCTGCCGATTCGACGGTGATCAAGGCGCCCGGGCGAATCTTGGGCTGGATGAGAGCGGTCAGCTTGCAGCCTTTTTCGGTGAGGCTGGGAATTCCAATAAGACCAGTATCCTCGGTGAGGTACGTCGCCTCTCCGACGATCGCCTGTCCGTAGGCGACTATCTGGAACGTGCCATCCTGCACCGACCAGTCAAAACGATACATGCTCGCCAGTGAATTCATGACATCCTTGGCGTTGCCCGCCACGGACATCTGCCTACGCAACACCGTCGAGAATCCCTGTTCCTTGAGCGTAGTTTCGAGGACGTCGAGGTCACGCTTGAGGTTGCGGAGTGAAAGCCTGGAGGCCTTCGTCGGCTTCGGTCGGTTGCCAAACAGCACAGGAGCGGTCGTGTCATCAGGCATCGCCGATTTGAATTGTTCAGCCACCTTGAGAATCACCGTTCGCACCGGAGTCCCCGACGGAAAGGTGTGCTTGTAATCCTGTGAGTCGAAAGCCTCTGTCCCATCGCCGCATTCAATCGTCGTGACGTAATTGGCTCCCTGTCGTGCCGTTTCTACAGCAGCAACCTCGCCCTCGTAGATGAGCTCCATTGTCTCTGCGTAGCCAGCAAGCAGCATGAGAGTGTGCCCCTTGGCGATGCGCAACCGACTGCTCGGAGAAAGATTGTAGACCTGCACCGTGGCTTTGTTGGTCTCCGATTGGATCGTCTTTACGACGTCAAAACCAATGCGGAATCCCTCGTCATTGCGACTGTCGACCTGCAACCCGCTGGCATTGGATGGGCCCACCTCGAGCAACGCTGCACGTCCAAAGAGCTGCGTCACCGTCCGAGATCCTCATCGGTTACGTGGATGAGAGGCAACCGATCATCTTGCAGCGTGTCACGCGATGGCTCTGCTCGTAGCTGTTCCGGATCAGAAACGATCAGCCTTCCCGTCGGAAGGTCGCGGCTCACGTACTGATCGCACAAGTCCAACTCGATGCGAATCTTGACGCCATGCAAGAGCACCTCGCCAGAGGCATTGTAGAGCGTTAGATACCAGCTCGAATCTCGACCGTTCCAAAGCAGCCGCATGGTGTACGTCGTTCCGTCGAGAACCACGGTCTGCATGTAATCTGGCACCTCATCAGTCGTGGGAACGATCAACATGCTAGTACCCCCATGGTGCTACGGACATCTGCGGCTCTGGAGCTATCGACTGCAATGCGACGTGATCCTCGTAATTTCCCGATTGCTTGGCGGCATCCGACAGCGAATCAATCATTTTCTGCTCGCGCACCTTCTTGAGCGCCCGCTTCCCACGCTGCGTCGGACCCGCTGCGAGGTCGGCCTGCACGGTAGCGATGACCTCGACGTCGACAATTGACGCGGATACCTTCTTGATCTCGCGTAGATCCATGCGGAAGGTGAGCGTTTGCCCAGAATCCTGCGTCTCCTGCCACTCGAGGCGCTCGATGACCATGTCATTGTAGATTCGCAGCCTGGTGATCACGCGCAGGGTGGCAGCGGTAGACCAGAGCTCCTCGAGGATAGCTGCGGCGGTCTGGCTGCGTTTCTGGGCCGCGACAGCGGCATTCTCCCTGGTCGCCTTGTCGACGGGATGATCCGAGACAAGACCTTCAATCGTGAGAGCACGAGGAGACTTGATGACATGATCGGTGACCGACGTTCCATCCTCGATTGGAGAATCGGCAATCGTCGAGATGAATGAATGAGTACGACTCACCACGGCGTCAAACTGAATCGACCTGCTCAGACTTTCGATCTTGGTCGGACTCTGACCGGCGAAAAACTGGATCTCCTGCACAGGCTCTGCCGCCATGGCTATCTCACGTCCAACGCTGCCATGCGCGTCATTCGGTTGAGCTCACTACGCACGACGGTTCTAACCTCATCGCCGATGTCTCTAGCCGTCGACGATGTGCTAGCCACGGACACGTTGATGGCGCCAATGGACAGCGTGGCGCCTGCCCCACCACCACCATACCCCATGGCAGCAGCCAGCGGAGCGTTGTAGAGCAGGCCCGTCGACAAGGCGTCCGGCCTGATGCCAGACTCTTGCGTGCCCGGTCGACCGGGGGAATGACTACCCCCGCCGCCGCCGCCGCCAATGCCGATGTAGTCGGCGATTTCCTTGATGTTCGACCAAGTTTCCTTGATCGGTCCGACGATATTGCTCGTGAACCAATCGGAAACAGCCTTCCACGCGGCCTTAAATTTACCCGCGGCCCATTCGGCCGCTTGCGTCATCGCAAACCAGACATCACCCCAGGCACTCTTGATTTCATCCCAATTGGCAATGGTATATGCGATGAGAGTGCCAATGATGACCATTAATGCAGCGATAGGATTGGCCATCATCACTACCCAGAGCGACTTGAGCACCAAAATCATTTCCTTGATGGCTCCGACGAACTGCAACAATTTGCCGACGGCGAGTGCAGCGACCAGTAGCTCTAGCCCGCTGATGACCAACGCCAAGACAGTCGGATGTTCACGCAACCATTCCCACGTGGTCTGCACCGCCGCAGCTAGCTTGACGAAGGCCTCCCAGGCAGCAGTTACGATTGACGTGAGAGTTGCGACGAATTGATCCAATCGTTGCTCAATGATTGCCTTGTTGGCATCAATCCATTTCGCAATCTTGTCGACGACCTGTGTCACCACTGGAATGAGCCGAGTGCCCAGTTTGTTGCGTAGGCCCGTCACTTGGAGCTCGACGAGCTTGAGTTGAAACTCCATTTTGGCCGCGTCTTCAGCCGTCTCATCCGAAAATACCGCACCCGCATCACGCACCTGATCGCCCAGTGCTGCCATTGCTTGCGCGCCATCTTTGAGCGTCGGAATCATCTTGGCGCCAGAACGCCCGAATAATTCCATTGCCGCGGCCGTTCGCCGCGTGCCAGGAGGCAAGGCCTTGAACCGCTCGGCGATGCCGGCCAGCACCAGCTCTGCCGGCATCATTTCGCCGCTGGCATCTCTGATGGATACCCCGAGTTGGGAAAACGTCTGGCTGGCCTGGACATTCCCCCGGGAAGCAGCGTCGAGATTGCGTTGAAGGATCCGAATCGAGGTCCCGACATCCTCGACGGAGGCTCCACCGAGACTGGCCACCGCGACGAGTTCTTGCAGCCACTGCGCGTCTACGCCCAACGATTGCGCCAGGTCGTCGGCATCCCTTGCCGCATTCATGGTCGACCTGGCCAACCCCAACAACGCAGTAGTAGCGCCAATCACCGCAACGGTGGCCACTTTGAGCCCCGTTTTCACGGTTTCGATCGACTTTTCGAGCTTTCCGAGTGGTTTTTCGTCGATCTCGAACCCCCACTTGGTGAGCAGCTCACGCACGGTCGCCATGATTACGATCCTACCATCATGTCAGTGACTCCTCTCCCGATCGGCCTTCTCCCGCATGGCATCCTGGTAGTCCAGTAATAGATTGGCCTCGACGAGATCGAGCACACTCCACTGCATCTCGACCTCGGCCAGGCCAGAGGCCAGACCGGCGAGCACAGGTCTCCAGATGTCGGAGCGTTCTTCTAGTCGTCGACCACAGACTTCACCGAGGGCTTTGGTCGCAGTGAGGGTGACTGAGCCACTCTCACGGCGAGTCCCTTGGCGGCGTTGGCCCAGGAGTCGAAAGGGAGGGAAAAGTTCGTCTCCAACACGAATCCGACGAGCTTGATCAAGGTAGCGTACTGGCCGGCAAACAGCACCTCGAACTGGACCGGCTTGACTTCGACGCCATCGCAGAACACCCCGGTGGTCGCCAGCTCCTTGATGAGCGCTGTTGACTCTGGCTCGCCGAGTCCTGCCGCCAGCGCAGCGACGGCATCGCCTAAGACCGGCAGCTCAGCGTCCAGCAGGGAGCCACCGCCGCTGGACGCCGAGCTACCTCCAATCGCAGTCATCGCTTTACCAAGGGCAGGACCCGCCAGCCGAAGCAGCTTCCGCGCAATCTCCATGCCCCTCGAGGCGGGCAGCATGGTCACCGACCAATGATGCCCGTCGATATCACGTTCTCGCGTCTCGATTGCCATCAGCTACCTTCCGCTACGGGTTTCCGTCGAGGACGAGCGTAACCTTGGCCAGCTTGAAAGTCCACTCGGTATCGGCGATTTCATCGCCACGCTCGAAGGATGCCGGCTTCTCGATCCACGCCTCCGCGGCAAAGACTGTGTTGCTCCCATCCTTGATCGATATCGGGAACACGCCCTCCGCGGCATGCAATGCGGTAAGAATTGCGTTCGAGATCGACGTTGCCATGAGCGTGAGTTTCATGGTGCCCGGCCGTCCCACGATCTTGGCTCGCGCCACGTCTCCGTCGGCACCGACTTTGGTGTTGAAGGAATTCCCGTCTTGCTCGACGGTGACGAAAGTTCCAGACGCAAACCCTGACATCGGCACGGTGCCGATGACGATCTGCATTTTTTCCGGGTCAAAGGTAGCTACAGTTTGCGGCATGGTCGTCTCCTAGACGGTCACGAAGCCATTGACGGTCGCGCTGTGAATGGCGCCGGTGAGATATCCGACGAACTCGACTCCGGTAAGCGTGCGATTCGCCTTGTCGGCATCCGACACATCGTCTTCGTCGGGAACGGTCACCGTGTACTCGGACAGTCCCTTCGTCGGTCCGGTGTACGGGTCGAGCGCCTTCTTGATCGCCGTCTCTACCACGGCGATTCCGCCATTGGTGAACGGGACCTTGACCAGTGGCGAGGTCGGATTGGTCAAGGCGCTGAACACCTCGGTGGTAACAGCGTCGTAGAGCGCATCGCAGAGCCGCACCACGTCGATGAATTCGCCATCGCCGACGGTGCCTTCCTCGGTGATAGACACCGAAGTTGTGATCGCGGTGTAGCAGTTGGCGTTCTTGGCCAACACGTTGGCGCGCTCAGTCGTCGAAAGCTCGTCGGCGACGATACCGCTTACCGACGCGAACTTCCACGTTTCGCGGCCTGGGTCACTGGTCGCCCGTGACGCGATCCAACCTACGTCTGCGTACGGGTCCGGATCACCGCCGGACACGTCCAGACCATTGTCGGCCTGGGCATTGTAGAACGCCACGCTGCGGGCATAGCTCCTGCCCTGGATGTAGCGGGCGAACGTGCCAGAGGTGTCATCGTCTGCCGCAGCAGTGGTGCCCGGAAGATTCGCATCCGCGCAGGCCGCGACGAAAATCTTGCGCCTGGTCTCGATGAGGTCGGACAGGTCCTTCTGCAAGGCAGTCAGATCGTCGTTGGCCGGGCTGGAGAATCCCGCGCCGAATTGGTGAGCGAGCGCCACGAAGTACCACCCCGTGGAGTCCTCATCCTCGATGGCCGAGAGCGCGGTATCCATCGACTCGTCGAGATCGAACTCCAGGTGCATGTTGGAGCCCGCCTTGCACTCGAAGAACGTGGCAGCCACGTCCGGCTCGATGATGAACTCGCCATCGCCCGCCACGCTATTGGTGGCAGTCACCGCAGTGGCAGACTTGATCGTGCCTAGTGCCATTCCCTCTGCGATCACGTCCTCATCGACGGTGATCACGGTGTTACCGCTGGAACGAGCGACAGACGCTACGGTGTAGGTGCCATCGTTGGTCGTCGAACCGGTGACCCGGAAGGTCTTGCCCGCGACGAAAGCAGCCAGGTGGTTCCCAGCGACGGTAAACGTGTCGTTGGTCTCATCGGTTGCGATGATGGTGTATCCGCTGTTGATGGCTGCGGTCAGACCGGCCTCGATCTCCGTGGTGGTAGCAGAAGCATCAGCCGAATAGTCGAAGCCGATTCCGTCGACGAATACCGTGTACCGCGTGGAACTGGTCACGGTGTCGACGACCACGATCACGGCATCAGCGGTGGCCAGCCGACCAATGGCGATTTGCTCTGGCTTGGGCGATTGCGCGAAGCATCGCACGGCAGCGCGGTAGGCATCTTCCGTCGCAGCGAAGCCATCATCGAGCATGTCCGATGCGTCGGTGTAGTACTTGATTCGGTCATCCCACGCTCGATGCATGGTCAAAAACAGTGTAGTACCGAAGCCAGCGCGCTCGAGAGGGCGCGACTGGCGGGTGATGGTGAGATTGACAACGTCCGAAAGTGCCATGTCCTCGGCCTCCTAGCTGATGTCGACGGAAAAAGTCCCATCCAGGGCTGTCGTTCCGTCGATGTCTTCGTATTCGTACGAACCCTCGACAGCCTCAATCCAGCCGACGTTCTCGGTCTGGTCGGACACGAAAGCAAACCGCGCCTCGAAGGTCGCGCGCTCTTCGTAGTCCGTAGCAAGCAGAGCAGTGATGTCCTGCACGGACTCCGACGCAAGGAAGACCAACTCCTCTGCCCGGAGAGCAGTCAACACCGTTTTCAGCGATAGCGCTGAACGGATCGTCTCGGCGAGCCCCAGTGCATCCGCTCCATACGTCTGCACCGTAACCGCGGCAATGCGAGTGCCGACCACACCACGGTCTCCGTCGTCATCTATCGGTCGTCGCTCGTCTTGGCCAACCGCGCGAATCGAATCAATGCTGATGTCCGCGTAGGGTCGCTCTGGTCGAGGCTTCCCCTGCCGGTTAAAAATGGTTCGACCGGCAGCGTCGGTGCCGACGAGCGCAGTCTCGACCCAGGCACGCAGAGCAGCATTGATCTGGGTCATCGTCGGCATGTCACACCCCCACCGGCGATGAAGGAGTCACTGCACCAGTTCGATCCATCCGCACGGCAATCGCGTCGACATGCGGCATCTGGGTATGCAGCCAATTCTGAACGGCCACCACCTCGTATTCCTCGCTCTGCCACACGATGCGATCAGCCACCTTGCTGTCGTTCTCGTCGGCTGACTGCAAATCATCATCGGTGATTACCCGAACGGAATCCCTGGTGCGCAATCCCTCGGGTAGCCGCTCAAGCGCCTGCCCGGACACCGGCTGCACGCTGGCAGTGATGGTAGTCTCCGACTGAGAGCCATCGATCCAGATGCCATCCACGTAGCCGCCATCCGCCCGACGGCGAACAGTCACCGTCGTGAAGTGCTCGGCCGGCTTACGAATGGTGCTCATCGAAGAATCACCACTCGATTGGTTACCTGCGCGCGCATGGCGCCCGTGTCGATGAGCGGTTGCGAAGAGCCCTTCTTGTCGATCGTGCGCTGTGACAGAGGCTCGAACGGGCCATCTGAGATGCGTCGTTTGACGTCTGCCTCAATGCGAGCACCCAGAATCGTGAGAGCACTCTCGACGGATGGTAGCTTCCCGGCCAATAGCTCGTCCCACAGCCGCTTGGCCAAGGCTCGATACTCCTTGCCATGCTGGTCTGCGACGAATCGCAACATGGGTCTGGCCGGAATGTGTCGCTTGGGAGAGCCGAATTCGTGCGTGGCGGCAATCAATGCCGTCGGGACTGTGCCCTCTTCGGCTTTGTGCTCGACGTTTTCAAACCATCCGACGGAAACAAACGACTTCAACGCACGACGAAGGTCATGCATGATCCGTCTGAATCCACGGTCACGGTCATGAGTCTTCGCTGAGCTTCGCATCGCGCTCCTCGGTGTCGTGCAGGCCCGTGACAAAGGCCGGATAGATGGTGCTGTCGTCGTCTTTGGCTGCCTCTCGTTCCGCAACAGCAATGCCGCCGATGTACGGTGCTGCGGTTGCTGCTTGACTCACAGAGCCACCGAGATCAATCACGACCTGTCGGTAGAGCTCCGCTCGCCTGGCATAGGCGGCAGACATGCTGCCCGTGGTCACGTCCACGGCACGCATGGACAGCGCTCGCCAGGCTGCTCGAGCGCAATCCCTGGCAGTGGGGACAATCTGATCGCCATTCGCGTCCAGGTAGTGCTGCACCTGGTCGTCTGTGAGAATTGGACTGTCCTCAGTGTCGCCATAGGTGAGGCGCACCTCGTCAATCGTCGAAAGTGCCACTGCCTATCTCCGCCGCCGTCGTTTGCGACGGATGACAAGCGAATCGAATGATTCTGCGGATACGGTTGACTGGTGCTGTGGATATTCGGTAAGCGAGCAATCGTGACTCGCATCTACTGCGACGATAGCGACTGGAATCTTCCCCTTGCCGTCGGACACCTTCCCGCGACGCTGGAGCTCTCGGAGACCCATCCACAGGCGGGCCCGCCTGGGAAGCGTGACTCCCGCCTTGTAGCGGGTCCCGAGATGCTCAAAATCTTGCAGCGCCACGTGAGGCATTGGTATCGGTACTCCTAGTCGCTGAAGGCGGAGAAGGCGCCCGAGAAGTAGACACCGAGCTCCGATGCGACTACGACATGGTCGTAGGCCATCTCTCCCTCGATGCGGTCGGCTTCGAGCTCCTCTCGACGGAATTTCTTGATCAGGTTGCCGTAGGCTCCAGATCCAAGAAGCCCAGTCCAAGTGAACGTGTAGCCGGCGGACGGCGCCAGAATGGACGGCGATGGAGCTGCGTAGCAGAGCATGGCATTTGCGCCGACGATGAAGTCGGTGCTCTCGGTGCCGTTCTCCGCTGCGGAATTCTTGACGCCCCACGCCTCGAGCACTTCCTCGACGCCGAGCAATCCAGCGATCAGATCCGCGGTGACCACGCCCTTCTGGGTGTACTTGACGCGGTCGAGAATCGACGGATGCTGCTTGAGCGCGTTCATGACCTTCGGCGAGCAGACGAACTTATTGGGCTTGAAACCCGTCTTGCTCGCGACGTGAATAATCTGTGCCGAGATGTCCTCGATGGGAGTGGAGTCATTGTCCCCCCACTGCACGAAGTCCACGCCGCCCACGAGGTCGGCAGCAGTCGTGCTGCCAGCCCAGACGCTCGCAGCGAAGAATGCACCTGCCCAGTCCACCTCGCGTTTGAGCAGGAGCTTCTGACTGACGAATTGCGTCGCATCCCGGTCGGGATCGATCGGTGGGTCGGCATTCGCGCGGAGTTGGTCGTCGACATCCTTGTGGAATGCCGTGACGGGGCAGAAGTACGTCGGCGTGTTGTCGATCTCGAACCCGCTACCTGCGGACTCCGACGCTGGTGCTCTGACCTTGGCCTCGTCACGATACCAATCATCGCGAGCGTACTTGAAGTACCGATCGCTCTGCTTGGCCACTGGCACGATCGGAAACACACGGTCGGCGATGAAGTTCACCGCCGCCTGCATGTACGCGACGCTGATATTGGTCAGCGGCCGATTGACATGAACCATGCTGCTAGTCGGTTGCGGCATCTCAAATCCTCCTACCGGCTAGGCCGGCGACGTGGACTCCGTCAGCCCTTGTCCGCCGGACAAGTACAGGGTGAAGTACTCACCAGAGACGGCGCTCTCGAACGCCACGCCCACCTGGTAGTCGTTGTCTCCAGCGGAAACGAATTGACCGGACGAATTGACGGCTATCGCGTCGCCGCAGGTGATGGTGCCGCCGGCGTAGGCCTTGGTGAATCCGGACATCATGACATCGACGGGTTCATCAGCCGCCGGCGTGTTCTGCGCGACCCCGATGGTGCGCTGTCCTGCGCTAGCGACGGCCCACTTGCCATTGCTGCCCATCTTGACGGCGTAGAATTGATTGGCTGCCAGCGTCGCATTGGCGACCCAGGCACCAGCCTTCAGTCCAGGAATCTCGATTGCCATGGCGCGAATCCTTTCCGCGCCTACTGGCGCGTTGCCTCGTACTCACGGTAGAGCGCTCGACCCTCGCTGGTGCGCAGGAACTGATCGATCGCCCGCTCCTTGGTCAAGTCAGTAGCCGACTTCTGAATCGCAGCACCGCCAGCCTCGATTCTCGACCAGGCGTCACTGGCACCGCTGATACCAACAGCGCTCGAGCCAATCTCGCGGAAGCCGCTCTTGGCCAAAAGCTCTGCCTGAAGCAGAATTTCGTCGAGTTCCTTGACATCGTCGGCACCACGCATCTCAGCCTTGAGGAGCTGCGAGACGACCTTGACACCGTCGAGATGCGGATAGGACTTTTCCACTTTGACGACAGCGTCTCGCCGTCTGCGCTCGCCGATTTCGGCAACGAGCTTGGCTTCAGCCGATTCAGCTCGTTTGGTGAATTCCTCGAGTTGCGCCTTGGCTTCGGCATTCGCCTTGGCCAGCATCTCGATTTGCACCTTGGCTTCGGCATTCGCCTTGGCCAGCGTCTCGAACTCAGATCTATCCATGCCAGTCTCCTTCGACTTGTCGACGGTAGCCTCGGTCGCATCCTTCGCCATCGGCTGTCCTTTCGCATGCAGCATCTCGAGGAGCGAGCCATCGGCAGCGGCCTTCTCGAGCGCCGGCAAGAGCTCCTCGGGAAGCTCGATCGCTGGCTGCTCTGCTTCGGCGCTACGCAGCAATAGTAGCGGGCGCTTGTTGGCAGCCCGGTCTACAAGGCTCACCTCGACGATCCGCAGGTCCTTGAGCTTGTTGCTCATAGACCCATAGTCAGGCCATGTCAGAAAGAAGTTGACTTGGCCAACGTCGGCCAAGTCAAACGGTCATATACCCTGCGTAAGTTGGTCTTGCGTCGAGGATGTCAGATAGTCGCTAGCAGGTGGAGAAATCGAGACTCGAAGGCGGCGCGTTCTCGAACGTAGCTCTCACGAGTCTTGGCTCGCAGAGCGACGATTTGTCCGCCGTCCATGGCTAGGCAGCTCTCGACGGCATCTCGAATCGCACCTGACGAAACGCGACATGTCCGAGCTAGCCGCATTGGCCGGCCTGCCTCCGCGTGCATGGACACGCCAGGGACCTCATCCATCGGTGACCATTCGCTGCGGGCAATGACTGCCCCGCACGACGCCGCCTCGTGCAGAGAGTGCCCGTAGCCTTCGGTCTGCGAGGGCGCCAGGTAGAAGAGGTTGCGATTTTGCTCTGATTTGAGTGCTGCATCGTCGAGCCAATCGAGGTATCTGACGCCCGGGATTGATTCCTTGAATCTCGACGAGCTGACTATGGTCAATGGTTGATCGATATGGAACTGCTTCCAGGCAGCGAGGATGGCATCCGTGCCCTTCATGATCGATTTGCCCGCGACGTGCAGGAAGGCGCGCTCTCGCGGTACGTCTGCGATGTACCGGTCTCGGGCGGTGAATCCGACTAGCTCAGCCTTGTCAGTGATAGCCTCGAATAACCGCAACGATTCGTGGGTTTTGCACAGGATCCGGTCGAAGGCCTGCACCGGCATCGCCTGTGGCCACCATTCAGGATTGGGCACGCACCAGCGCACCAGCGCTACCGCCAGCGCTTTCATGGGCGCTGTTTCCAAACAAATGACTAAGTCACCGCGCAACGCAGGATCGATGATTTTAAAATTGACGGCACGCACGGAATGCCCCGCACGACGTGCCAGGTCTGACACGATGGCGAGGTCTCGACTCAACCCGCGACCATTGTCATTCGACACCAACACGATCTTCATCGAAGGAAAGCCTCCCGTAGACGTTTTTTGATTCCCTCGAGCCCCGGCCGCTTGTAACGACATGCGCCACTCACGATGTCCGACGGCTCGGTCGTCCGTCCGAGTCCGTCCGAAGCTGCGTGTCAACGGATCGATACCGAAAGTCGCAGTGGATTTATCCGTTTTGTCCATGGCGACGGCTCAGTCGCTACCTTCGCCCACCGCGCCAGATCCGCTACCATCGCTTGACTCCCGGGACAGGCGCACATTCCGGAGGCATTCCGTCGTAGGCAATGACGAGCGGAACCTTTGCCTCGCCCGCTCGGCCATCTCTGGTTTGACTACGCAAAACACCATGCACAGAATCGTCGGGGTGATACATCCACAACCCAAATCTCCCCCACGCTGCCTTGTCTGCCTGCACTCTCGTCGAAACTATACCCCACATGACGTCTTCGATCATGGTACGCGCGTTCCTGCCGAAAAACTCAGCGAGGATTCCGCGATACCACGACGTACTAGCCATATGCGGGCGCTGGCTCCACTTGCAATGACGTAACAACGGCACTCCGTTGATGTCTTCGACGTCACCCAACGTGAGATACTTGTGCTCGTCGAGCACTTGATGGTCGATATGCAGCGTGATCATGTTCACGCCACGACCAACCCAGAATGCCCGCTTCAAGCCAACCCAGTCGATGTCCCAACACGGCCAGGTATCATGCTCCTGGAAAAACACGAGGGGAGTCCGCACAAGCTCGAGCGCCAGGCGCGTCATGTTGGCTTGATGCGTGTGCTCGTCGAACACGAGTGGCAGGCAACCACGGAATCTCGGATCCCATGAGCAGAGGTCGATCAGCCGACGCTTGTACTCCTCGTAGTCAGCAGATCGGAAACGATGGCTGGCGTGCAACCCGTCGACCATGATGATGACCTCGGCATTGGCCATCTCTGGATATGCCCGCAGCCTGGTAATCGCATCTTCGATAAAAGCAGTGGATGGGTGCGACGGTATGGAACTGGTCGGCATCAACACTGTCACCTGGTGCAATGGCTCTGGTGGCTTGCCAGATAGCGTCTCGACATCGTCGAGCAAGTTGCACGCTAGCTGACGCTTGTAGCCCAGCCACCATGCCGCAGCTCGATTGGCATCTCGCTGCAACGCAACAGGATTGCTTCGGTATCCGTCAAGGATCCGCGGTAATTCGGTCCAGTCCTTGACGCAAGGCATTGGTTGCGTGTTCAACGCAAACTGCCAAAAGTTGCCGCCTCCCTTCCACTGCGGAGACCTGCGTTCGACGCAGGGCAAACAGCCTGCCTCGAGCGCCTCGGCCATGCGGAAGCTGTCTGGCGTCCACAGCCCCGACGGACACGGCACAATGCGAGCCTGCCCCAGATCGGCCAGGTATTCCGGTCTCGGCTTGCCCTGAGCGAATCCCCCCGTGACGACCAGTCGCCCGTCATTACGCTTGCCCAACACGTCGACCATGCGCTGCCGATGAACGTGATTGCTCTGACCTTGGAACGCCCACAGTAACGGACGATCTGCCAACGGCAACCGTGGCAATCTCTCGACGATATCCCGCGTGGCAGGCGGCCATCCAATGAGCAGCTTGCGGTCGCTGTAATTACGATCGAATCGAGGTGTCTGGCACCAGACCTTCACCCGCGCTTCTCGAGCCAACTTCGACGAATCGAACAGCATCACTTCGTCGCTGGTGTGGACGAAAATCGCCCATGGCAACACCCCGAGCAAAGCGCGCAACTCCTGATCTCCTCGCTCTGCCAGCAACGCCCCGGAGCAGACCACCACTGCGCCTTCGCCGCCTCGCGTCGGCTCCATCTCATCGACGAAAGGCTCTGCCATCGGCCAGAGACGACCGGCGAACAAATCGCGCAGCATGGCCTGGTCCCAATGATTGCAGGCCGCCCATGGCCAGAGCACTCGGGTCACCTGAGCGGCCTCCCACCTGCGGTGAACGCCCAGTGCTGCTCGTGATCAGTGCCTAGATGCGTGCCGGCATACCCCAGATCTCGCATGTACGCATGCAGATCGGCATCGCTCTGATGGTAGTCCCGCTCCATCGCATCGGGATGGATGGATACGTACACCATCGGATGGTATTGCTCGAGCAGCCGGCTAGCACCGCGCAACGCCAGTAGCTCTGCGCCCTCGATATCCATCGTGATCACTGTCGGTAAGATGCCCGACCGATCCGCCCAGTCATCAAGGCGAGTCTGCGGCGTCGAAGCTACATGAGATGCGTAATGCAAATAGCGAAACGTCCAATCTGGCCAAATACTGTCTACCCACGCGCACTCTGGCCAGCCGGCACGGATCCGCCCGTCGAAGTCCTGTGCAACCGGGTCTGTGGTCTGCTCTCCGACAAGACCAACGTAACAAGCTCGCGGAGGCTGTAACCCGGAAGCATCCCAGACATGGCGAATATTGCGCCACACCGCCGGTTCCGACTCGAAGAGACACAGGCTGCCTGCCATCTGAGCGTAAATCGCTGACATGTCTCCGTACTCAGCGCCCACGTCGTAGAGAACATCATCTTTGATGAGGTTGTGCGCCATCGACTCGAAGCGAACCCGCTCCCATTCCGCCCATCCATCCCAGTCGGCACGATGGTCTGGAATCATCGTCGAGAATCCTGCCATTGTGATGCGCTTCATTTCTTGACCTCACGTCCTTGGAAAACCGACTGCCACGTCGGAGACATCAAACACCCCTGCATCGTCGGACACTGCGCGACATAAGCCGCAAATCTCTCCTTGTGCTCATTGGACGCCGCACGCTTGGCATACTCGTATCCGCAATGCGAGCACTCCTCCGCGGTCATGCGCGCGGCAAGGTCGATGTCGAACAGATCGGCGAATCGTCGTGTCCGCGGTAATCCCAGCAATGCCCGCACCGACGCTCCGATTGGACACATCGAATATCCTTCGTGATCGATTCCGAGCCCGCAGATTTCCGACGGATGGACATAGCACGGAGGACTTGGTACCCCAGCGTCTGCTGGGCTGACGTACATGTCTAGCCGCCAGCCAGCCCACTCTGGGCCAGTCACGCTACCTCGTGGCTTCGCGTTACTCCGTTCGATCGACGCGCTGTGATGAATCCTGGCGTGCTCGAGCAGAGCCCTTGTCTGGGCTGACCACCCATTGGAATAGACTTGGACATACGCGCCCGACCACTCCATAGCGAGCTGCACGAACTCCATGAAATCCGGATGCACCGTCGGCTCGCCACCGATGAGGATGATTCGAGCGTTCTCCTTCGTGGGCTGAAAACGCTTCCATCCAATCTCGTCGGCCTGCTTGCACCATTCACGGGCATCGTCGAGCGTCATGTCCTCCGTGTGCGGCTTCGCCAGCCACGTAGCCCGACTGCATCCATTGCACCGCAAGGTGCAACGATACGTGAGATGCCATTCCGCCTTCGCTGATGTCGGCCGAAAATCTCTCATAGCATCACGTCGACCCTGGTCTCCGACCGCCGCACTGTCTCGAGCATCCACGCCATACGATTGGCGTAAGTGTGCCGCGACTTCACTTCCTCGTGACCGACTAACCGGATAGTCTCACGCTCCTCGTCGTGAGCTAGGTAGTAGTCGATCGTCTGCTTGAGTCCGTCGAAATCGCCATAGTCGTAGGTGACCAGATGCTCACGATTGCGGAAAAACTGCTCGAGCCCCGAGACTGCCGGATGGATGAGAAAGCCTCCCCGCCCGAGCGTCTCTGGCACCCGATCGCTCCAGTACCGTCGGTGCTGGAATCCTAGGCACAGCGAATCTCCGACGACCACCTTCGCGCTCGCGTAGAGTTGATTGAGCGCTGCCCCGCGCACGCACTCCAGCTCACCGCCGCGCCCGAAGAGGACGAATCGCTCTCCGTAGGTGTTGGCTAGCCAGTCGAGGAGCTGCTTGCGGTATGGCCATTCCGGATGGTATCCGTTTTTCCCGGAGCCTACGAAGATGACATCGTATCGCTCGGGTCCCGGCTCTGCGAGATAGCACTCCTTGCCGTAGACTCCTGGTGGCGCCCAGTAGTGATTGATCCGATGCTCACGCCAGAAGTCATCGCTGCCGCCGTCGGCAGTGAACACGTACTTGCACCGCCACCATGGCTCACTGTCCACGTTAGCCGACCGCGGGAGCCCAGCGTAAAGATCCAGATGATATGCTACCGTTGGACATTTGATGACTCGCAGCATCTCCTCGCGGTCGCCACGCAGCCATTCCCCGGTCTTCGTCCACAGAAAAAGATCCGCCGCGCACTCGCGGACGCGAAACGCCACCTGCTCTGCGGTGACACGATTTTCCTGGAGCCGCACGACGGTATGCCCGAGTTGCTCGAGCGATGCGGACAGGTGAGATTCCGTCGAGAACAACTCACCACTTGGAGTACGAGCCTCGAAGTTGCCGACGTATGCGATGACCATCATGACTCCTGTGGGATGACTATCTTTGATTGACCGTCGAGCTCTCGAAGAAACTGCTCCCCGACTGCAATTGCTCGGTCGTCCAAATCTTCCAACACCGAAGCATCAAGACGCACCTTGGAAAACCGATTCAACACCCGCTTGATGCGCACGGCGAGCACGACCTTGGCCACGTCCTCTTCCGCCCATTCCGCAGGCGAACCCTGCTTGCGTGACTGTTTCGACGGCTGCACCAATCCGCAACGGACAAGCTTGTTGAGGTAGCGGACCGAGACGCCCACACGTTGAGCAATCTCCGACGAGCTGATTGGCATGCAGGCTATTCCTTCACCCGTCGAGCCGAACCGCCCATCGAGATACCGTCGAAGGTGCCATCCTTGACCGCCTTCCAGAGGTTGTCATCCTCGATCTTGAGCACGACGAGCCAGGAGCCTTTCTTGATCTGCTCTTTCCCGAGCGGCATGTCAGCCTGAGCAATGTAGCTCTCGACGACCGACGCAGGAGCCTTCGCCTTGTGCTGAAGTCCGACCACGCGACTGGCCATGAAGCCATGCGCCGCAGCCTCGATCTCATCTGCATCGGCTGAATCGCCATGCGTATCCTCGTCGTCTGGCGCGTAGACAAGTCCGTAGACCAGGCGCTTCTCGTCATCGGCACACACGATGGGCGCCACCATGTCCATGCGTTCGTCGAACAGCAGAGGCTTCGCAGGTATAGCCCGGACCAGCACGACAGCAGCCTTGCGGGCCTCGTCGTGCGCATCACGCCACTGCGTCATGCACACCGCTGTCCGCTGCTCCTGCTCCGGGTATTCGCGCTGCATCATCTCCGCTGACATACAGCGTGTCATGAACGCTTCCTGCTTCTCGTTTTTTCCAGGAATCGGTATCGGCATCAGTAGCCCTCCACGGTAATCATGGTCGTGCATCGGCACTGCGGATGGAGCGGGGGATCATGGGCTCCGCCCGGAAAGTCTCCCCGCAAAGTCGCGGTTTTCCCGTCGAGTTCCAGGCACTCATCGTCGACACGCTCATCACGGGCAGAGACCCACTCGCGCTGAATCTTGTCGCTCGGCACCACCTTGGCATCAGCCAGCTCGTGCCAGAGGTCGAGCCGCCCCTCGTGTACCGCTGCCATGCTTTCGGTGCGGGCAATGACCCGAGCTCGCTCAGTGATCTTGGTCTCCGCGAACCGCATTGTGCGAACGAGAACCTTGTCCTCGGACATCCCGTCGTCGAGCAGTTTTAGCCGGTAGTTCTCGACTGCGATTGCTCGACGCTCATCCAAACCGATGACTGCACGAATTGCCTTAGCCGTACTGTTGGGATGGATTCCACGGCGATTGTCCATGGACACGATGCGCCGTAGTGCGTCTCGGGTCCCTTCGCTGATTTGCACAACGAGGTCGGCCGCTCTGCGGTCGGCCCATTTCGCGCCACGTTCCGACGGAGTGACTCGATGCACGAATCGTCCGACGGATGACCCAATCATCTCGATGGCATGCTTGCCCGCTGTCGTCCGACCGGCAAAAAGAGCACCATCGGTGAACGTCATAAAGGTGCCCTTCAGCGGAATGGCATCGATCAGCAAATCATCGCCGGCTTTCTTGAGCCGTCCCCTTATCCATTCCTCGATCCGCTCGACGGTTAAACGGTCGCGCATGTCGAGCAAAGCATTCTCGATCATCCGCGCACCAATGGCAGTTTGGATCCTGGCTGCACTGAGAATGTCCCGCCATTGCCTGATCGTCTGAATGGAGCGAATCGGTAAAGCCCGCCTGCTCACTGCTCGTCGGCCTCTCGCAGTGGCATGCCAGCCTGCCGTCTCAGGTGATCCTCGAGGTCGGTCATCTCGAAACCAGCCCCAGTCATCGCAGTGACGAAGACAGACAGCGCAGTGAGATCCACGCTCTCGACATCCCCATGCTGGAACGTCGGCAATGCATCGAGGTTGAATTCCGGGTTGAGCTCAAACAAACGCGGCACAGCCTGCCGATTGAGCACGTCCTGAATCGCTCCGAGCCATGCACCTAGCGCGACCCCGAACACATCGGTCTTGGAGTCGGCCAGCGCGAAACTGCCAGCCTTCTCGTGTCCGAGCAACACGAAGTCGGCCAACGCCGACATAGCAATGCGCTGGTCGTAGCGCTGAATGATCGCCGAGGTATCGAACAGCCGACGGGAGTTGACAGACATAAGCTCGAGCTTGAAGCGCTCGTTGCCATTCTCGTCGTACTCGAGCGGCATGATGACTCCCGCCTGCTCGTTCTGCCGGACTTGCGTGACCAGCCTTTTGAAGGCTGCCAGCACAGCCTTGTCTTCCGATGAGGCGTCCGACCGCAGCAGATAGGCCGGAATCTTGGCGACGGGTAACCCGACCAAGTCTCGCTCGAGTCCGATTCCCTCGAAATTCTCGACGCGAGTCTTGAAATACCAGGGTCGATAGGCAGTGCGCAGGATGCTGCATCCTTCGGGGTTGTTTTTGTGCCCCTTTGGTCGGAAGAGGAGCAGCTTCTCCGACGGAATGAACACACGTTTCCACGTCGGTGGAGACTGTTGCCACACGCCCAGCAAATCTGCGGCGTTTTCGTCCATCTCCCACTGCCAGATGGTGGTCTGTCCTCGAATCGGCAGCCGATGCCAACCAATGCGCCCGTCATCGTACCTCGACGGCACCTTGGTTTTCATGCCTGCTCGACGCTTGTAGACCGTCTCGTGCAGGCTGAATCCGTAGGTGAGCATGGACAACACCTCGACGATCAGCTCGTCCCAGGTGTGGCTCATGTCGTACTGGCAAGTGCGCAAGAACTCCGCGGCTTGCAGGTCTGCCGGATCCTGCGAGGCCTCCTTCACCGTCCAGTCGACCTGGCGGATGAGCATCTGGATCGCGAAGAGTACCGTGCCGACCATCGGGTCGTTGCTCGACATCTCACGGTAAATCTTGAGCGCCTTGCCGCCGGAGAGTTCAGGTAGGAACTCTTCGGAAATCTGACCACCGTAGATCTCGAGACCAGCAGAACCTATTTCGGCCAAACGAGACGCATTCTCGGGCATGTCGGACTTGCTCACGTCGACTAGGCTACCATGAGCCAAGCCATGGTCAGACGCATCATTTCGCCCACGACGATTGAGTAAGGCTGACGTCTGGAGCTGCTACGGACATGCTCGACGTAGACAAAGCGTTGTAGGCATGCGCCAGAGCATCGACGATGTCATCCTCGGCATCACTCACACCCGTGAACCGCTGGAGCTCGGACAGCATGGTCTTGAGCCATGGCGCCTTGGTGGGCACCAGCAGCCGTCCACCATTCCACGCCGCGGCGACAGCTTGAGCGCGCAAAAACTTGCTTTCAGTAACCTTCGCCTCTCGCACTTGCAGCCGGCTATCGAGCTGCCGCAGAATCTGCGGCACCGCCTTGAATCCACCCATCGCCTCGACGACAACTGGCGCATGCCACCAGCGGTCGGACAGGCTGCGCAGGTGGCCGACCAGCGCGGGAATCTCGACCTGCCCACGCCACATGTCGAGGACATAACCGATTGCCTTGTCGCCATGTCCACGCATGGCGAGCACCACTGCCACGCTGTGATCTGCCTGGGTCTTTGCCGTCGCTGCTGGGTCGCAGCCGATGACGATACGGCATCCCCTTGCGTCGAACTTTTCTGGATCGTAGTAACTCGCCTGCCCGAAGACGCTAGCACCTCTCGGCCGCGGTCTGCCCTGATAGAGCGCAGCAAATGACCAATCGTTGATCTGCTTGCGAATCGAATGCAACGTGTCCAGATCGAACTTTGCCGGCCAGAGTGCCTCGCCTGGAACCCTGCCCAGCGGGTCGTCATCCTCGGCGATTGCCGGCAGGTTGATTATTCGCCAGCCCTGCTCGGCCAGCGTGCCAATGAGATCATTCTCGTGCCACCTGGTATGGACGACGATTACCGACGCACCCTCGAGTCGGGTAAAGACGACCTCGTTGAACCACTGCTCGATTCGCTCGCGGATGACAATGCTGTCCGCTTCTTGCCGATTCTTGTACGGATCGTCGACAACAAAAATTCCCGAAACTCCCTGCCCCGTGATACCGCCACCAGCTCCACAGGAGAGCAGCCCGCCACCTTGGAGCGTGCGCCACTCTGCCATGTTGTGGGAATCGGGTGCTAGCCGCAAACCTGCCTGCCCTGCCCATGAGCGAGCCAGGCGCGACTTGGATCTCGCCTGCCGATCGGAATAGCTCACGTAGGCGCAGGTATCCGCCGGAGTATTGTGCAACCACCACGCGAATCCGCGCAGAATGATGGTGGTTTTCGTGTGGCGCGGAGGCATTGAGATGCAGACCCGCTGTGGCTTCCGTCGAGCCTGCTCGAACACGTCGAGAATTGGCGCAGCATGCGCTGGCGCTGGCTGAGTCGGGAACATTCGACTGATGAAGTCAGGCAGCGACTCGACGGCATTCTGGCGTTGCAGCAACGCCTCGAGCTCGAGCAAGCTCGACTCAGGCAGAATCTGTCGGGCTGACACTGCCATTGGATGCTGCCACCATACCAGCCTCGGTGAGGAGCTGCTGAATGCGAGCATGGCGCTCCGCAGTCGTCATCTGCGTGACCTTCTCCTCGACCTGCTGACGCACGTCGACCCTGACAGAACTGCGGTCAACAATCAGTCCTCGCAGCTTGGCCAATGACATGGCGGTATTCGTGCCAGCCACGATTGCCCGAACGTCACCCTTGGAGGCCTCCACGAGCGCGTGCTCCAGGAGCGTCTCGAGCGCATTCTCCAGTCGAGTTGCGTCTAGGTGCGCTGATTTCGCGTGTTGCGAAATCAGCACCTGCCAAGCCTTGCCAAGCACCCGATAGGCCTGCCGCTTCGTAATGCCTTCGGACTTCGCGAGCAACTGGACGACTATGCTGTCTCGGTGCCCACGTTCGAGGTACTGCTGCGCCACCTCGACGTGATGCGTCGCCTTGGCTGGCACGGTATGACAATACGGCTTAGCCACGCTGAGCCGCCTTCCCGAGCACGATGCCCGCTAACAGCGTCGCAAAGTCTCTGGCATCGACGCCAGCAGCGTTGGCGCGTCGTCTGATTTCGGCTGATACCTCTGGCAGGATCGAGATGCTCTCGGCCTTGCGAGCCTTGTCCAATGCCGCCTCACGAATCCACGCGGACCTGTCTCCGTCGTAGCCGTCACGCGCTACCGCAGCGTCGATTGCTGCGATCTCGGATTGATCGCAAACCACCTGGAGACGCTGTCTGCCGGCTCGAGGATACTTGCTGACCATACGTACCAGTATACGCATGGGTCAGATGGTTCTATAGCTGTCCGACGATGTTGCGGAACTTGAGAGCCGCCCGTTGCAGCGTGTCACGCCCGAACAGCGGGCGGACTCGTCTTTCCCAGGGCAAGGTCTCGTCGAGAGAATGACGCCTCACGGTGTTGTGCAAGGCCTCGCCCACGCCCAGTCTGTCAGCGGCAGTCAGAACCTGCGACGATGTCTTGAACCGATGTCGAACAGCAGCGACTCGCAAGACAAACCGACCGAGCTCTCTGTCCCCGCGGAGGGCGGCCGCCTCGAGCAGTCGTGCAGCGCCTCCATGCGGACGGCCGAGTATCTTGTGCTTGAGCCGTCGCTGACTCTTGTCGACGAGTCCCACGTCCAATGCTTGTCGATACCAATCGTAGCACTGCTTGTGGATGTCGATGCCTTCCCATTGCAATGGAGTGTGAGGCGTCGGATTGAACGCAGTGAGCGTCATAGCGACGTAGAAATCGCGTTCGTCGCCTGAAGCAAATCTACCACTCGGGGGCCGGGTACGGACCTGCACCCGCGACAAGGACGCGAACCACTCACGATAGTCAGCCTCTGTTTCGCCTGGCAAATCAAGAATCATGTAGATCATGAGTTGTCCGCCATGCCCGGATGTCCGCTCTAGTACCTCGACAAGCTCATCTTGCGACAGCCGTTTGTTCACTGCTCGTCGAAGTCTCTCGGACAGCCCGTCGATGCCAGTGGTGTAAATCCTCGAACGACCGAATCCCTTGGTCAGAATTGTATGAGCCGAGATATCCCGTGCCTGGTTGCTCTTGTCATACTCGACAAACGTAGCGTCGATTTCATCCCAGCCAGAATGCGCCAGAGGGTCTGGCGCGAAGGCCTTGATCATCCCTGGCGTGCTCGCGACTGCCCCGCAGATTTCCGCGGTCGACACCTCACGGTAGCGTTTTGTCCACCCGACTCCGCAGTAGGCACACTTGTGCCGACAGCCACGGGCTATCTCAATTCGTCGCTCGAAGACGAGCTTCTGATGGACCCCGCTGTCATGCTCGACCAGCGTCGAATTGTAGAATGGCCAGCGAATCGTGCCTGAGACATCGTCGACATGCTGCCACTCTGCGCAATTGTCGAGCTCGGATACGTAGATGCCTGGCACGCTTGCCCACTCTGATGGAGGAGCGCCGGCGCGAATCAGGGATAGCACTGCTGGCGCAGCCGATTCGCCATCGCCGATGCACACCAGATCAGCGATAGCAGCCACAGTGGATGGGTTGTAGCTGGGCAGTTGTCCACCGATGAATACGAGCGGACCGCCTGCCTTCCGTCGCTTCTCTCGATCCGGCTCGATTCCATGCGCAGCGAGCCAGAGCACCAGGTCGTAGAGATGCTCCCACCAGTAGAGTCCGACCATAACGACATCACACCGATGCCATCGCTCGTGCAAATTGTGGACAGAAATACCAGCCTCGAGGCAGCACTGACGCACGATGTGCGGGCCCTGCCCCAGCTCGTTTTTGACTTGATTCTTGCCGTGACTGTTGGCATGACCAAACGTAATGATGCCGGCTTCCATCGGAGTCATTCCGGCAGTTTCAGAAAAGCCCGACAGATGGCGACGAATAGCCTGGCATCATCAGCTTCCCGTCGCTTTCCGCGTTGCGCGACAAACGCACGATCGACGGTGGCTGTCTCCTCCTCGGAAACGCGAAACTTGTACTCGCGCAACCCATCGTCGGGTGATGGGTCGTCTAGTGTTGGAATTTCTAGCTCGAGGTCCGCACCCAGCAAAACATCAACTTCTTCCTGTGCCCATCCGATGATTGCCTGGTCGGACGCTTGGAGATCCTTGAGGATGGCTGCCAGCTTGTCGTCGTGCCACCCGCCTAAAACAGTCGTCTGATTGTCGGCGAGCAAGAAGGCCTCGGCCTCCTCCTGCGTGCGGAACGAGACGCCACGAATGACTGGGAGCTTCCAGTCGTCGGGAGTGACTGCGATTCCTGGAGGCGGCGGCTTGCCTTCCTGCTTCATGGCCAGCAACGCATCCAGTCTGCCGTGGCCTGCCACCAGCTTGCCCGTTCTCTCATCGAGAATTGCTGGCTGGACGTAGCCAAACGCCTCGATGCTCGCCTGAATGTCCTTGTCCGCATGCCAGCGCGGATTGCGCGGCGCTCGCACGACTTGTGACAGTGGCATGTACTCGATGCGAATCTTGCGCTCATCGCTCTTGGTTTTCGCGGCTCCCATGCAATGCCCTTTCGTATTCGTCGAGATCCTGCCCCATGATACTCCGGATATCGCCCTCCCACTGCACCCACTTGGGCGGCCGAGGATTCGTCTGCCCTCGATGCGACGTGTTATTCCCGTGCCGCAGCGCCACGTAGTGACTGAGGTCGTCGACGATGGCCACGGTTACCCGTCGACAGAGCTCGAAGGCGAAGACGGAATCCTCGCCCTCCTGCCTGCGGGGAAATCGGATGTCCCGCCAGTCATTGCGATGATAAAGCATGGTTCCGCCCACGAGGTAAGGCTTGCCGCTGTAGCGATAGCGGAACGTCCGCCGGTCTCCCGTGAGCTCGTGGAACAGCAACGAGGTCATGCCAGCGGCTCGAGCTCCTTGCAACGCCAGCTCCTTGATCGCCCGGGTGAGTCGGTCGGGGGAATGCCAATCGTCGTCATCCCAATGGCAGAGCCAATCGCCGCGGGCATGCACGATGGCCAGGTTGCGTTTCTCTCCGAGGGTGATCCGTCGGGTAGCGCCTGGCTTGGATGGGATGTGATAGTGCTCGACGCCCGGATGACCGCTGGCGATTGCAGCGACGATGTCTCGGTCTGCGTCGGTGCCATCGGTGACGATGACCAACTCACGGTCCCACGCTGCGTAGGTCTGGCGGCTGAAGGCGCGGATGGCGAGCGGAAGGCACCATGCGCGGGAGGCAGATGTGCAGCAAATGCAAGAAATCATGGTCGTACTCTACCACCCCGCTTGGTCTACTCTCGACGGGGTCTCGGACGTGCTCATCCGTCTCGGACACGAAGGCTCCGAGCAGCCTTTGCTACGGGGACCGCTTGGATGGACGGACGGCGGAACGACCACAGTCTCGGACACCAAGGCTCCGAGCAGCCTTTGCTACCTGGAATCGCTTGCGGGCGGCCTCGTGGCTGATGCCGTCTCGGACACGAAGGCTCCGAGCAGCCTTTGCTACTCATCATCTGGTGGCGATGCGTGATACTCGCGCACCGGTCTCGGACACGAAGGCTCCGAGCAGCCTTTGCTACGGTCGGGATGTCGAAAACCATCCCGGTCTTCGGGTCGCTGTCTCGGACACGAAGGCTCCGAGCAGCCTTTGCTACTACCTACGCATATCAGGCCCCGCCGGATCTGTTGCTCGCGTCTCGGACACGAAGGCTCCGAGCAGCCTTTGCTACTGGTGTGCGCGATCGCGACGCCTCGCTCCGTTGCTGCGTCTCGGACACGAAGGCTCCGAGCAGCCTTTGCTACACGATTCACCTCGATCGTCCTGCACGGATTGCATATGTCTCGGACACGAAGGCTCCGAGCAGCCTTTGCTACCCCTTCGTCGTCGTCGGAATTGAACAAGGAACTAGGTCTCGGACACGAAGGCTCCGAGCAGCCTTTGCTACGCTCGGTCGGCCAGCGCACGGCATACGGCCCGGTACACCGTCTCGGACACGAAGGCTCCGAGCAGCCTTTGCTACACGCATATCAGGCCCCGCCGGATTTGCTACTCGCTGTCTCGGACACGAAGGCTCCGAGCAGCCTTTGCTACTGCGCACTCTCTATCTATCCGATTTCACTCGACGTGTCGAGAGCTTTTCGAGCGATCACCACTTCTACCTTTGCCGCAGCACGTCGCTGGAATCTCCCTCCTCGCAATGCTTTGTTTTTCTTCGCGATCTGGTCTGCGAGCAGCTTGCCTGATGCCACGTATCCCTGACCCGCTCGTAAAATATTCGTCGCGGCGTTCTCATCCTGGTCCCACTCTCGCCCGCAGCCCTCGCAGGTATGTCTGATCTCGCGCGCCTGATCCCACTCGCAGGCACACCCGCACTCCCGGCAGATGTACGTCGTCCCAGGGCAGGGCACCTTGATCACTGGCACTCCTGCCGACGCTGCCGCTTGCTCAAGCGCCTGGCGTGCTGTGCTCGGAGCTGTCACGATACGCTGAGCACGCGCCAGATCATCGTACTTCCCCGGCTCCTCCGGCGGAGTCTGCCGCGCCATCTGGCGCAAATCGAAATCTTCGATGGCGATCAAAGACGACTGTCTCACGATACCCCGTGCCCAAACCCGATACTGCTCTCTCCGTCGAAGAATAGCCTTTTGCACCTCGTGAGATTGCCACTCCCAAAGATGCCGGTCCTGCTTGCGCCATGCTTCGAGCAGATCGAACCCCTCCGCATCTCCGTCGAATCGCAGGTTTCGCCAGCGGATCGCCAGTGCTGCAAATCTTCCTGGAGACCGCCACAACCCGAATGTATCCGTCGATTCCGTCATCCACTCGGGCAATGGATGTCCACGCATCCACTCGACCATGCCAGCACGCATAGCATCGAGATTCTTGCCGCGGATCGACTGCAACGATTGTGCATGAGCCATCGTAGCCTCGGTCATGGTATCACAGCGTAGCTCCCCACGCCGGCCATCTTGCCACTGCCAGGTCAGCACACGGATTCCGTCGTCTCTGCGCCGCCATCCCAAATCGACTCCGACTGCCGTTCGAGGATCGACTTCCACCGACGGGATTGGGATATCCACCGTGATCTGAAGCTCGTACTCAAACGTCCCGGCCACACGCTTGCGACACAACCGCGCCCACCAAATGCGACCTCCCGCCGGCATCGGACGATGCAACACAACGGGCAGCTCCACCCAGACGGGATCCTTCTTGTCATCGCTGTGCGCACGAATTCTGACCATCGTCCGAGTCGCTCGCCGGCGCTCGCCGCGAGAGCCACTCCATGCTGCCGAATCAATAGCATCGATTTGCAGCCGGCCATCAGCACCGCCAATGATTTCTTCGACGGGCTTGCCATGCTGAATTTGCACTGCGATTTGTCCCGTGCCGTCCCATCGACGGAAATGTGGCGGTCCGTGTGATTTCTTCGCGAGCTCGTATGCCTGCTCGATGATCAGATAGGTTCCCCAGTAAAGCCCTTTGGCGGAATACTCTCCTCTTGCCGACTTCACGAACATCCGAGTCTGGAGCTGCATCTGCTCCAGCTCGAGCATCAGCTCCGGGTGATTTTTCTTCGCCGCAGACTCGGCCTTTTTCCGTCGATCGTACAAAAACCTCCGTTGTTGCTGGAGTCGCTTAGCCTCGACGGTATTCTGCGGATCGACAGCCTTCCGACTGCGTCCTTTCATTTTCGAGGCAGCGATTACTCCATAGATCATGTCGAGCGCCGCGTTGACCGCCGTCAGTGCCGCGTCGACCTCGACGACCTCCTGATACCGACCGCACAATTCATGATACTTTTCCCGTCGAGTCCTTTCGATTTCGATCAAACGATTGTAGTAATTGTGCGCGAGTCGTAGCTGCGCCTCGAACGCCTCGCTCCCTGCCATGGGAGCACGACAGCCATAGGCGTAGACTCGTTTGCTTCGTTCGTCGATCATTGTGGCTCCTTCATTTTTCGTTTCATTTTCCGCAGCGCACTCGCCTCAATCTGTTGAATCCGGCCGCTGGTCACGCCGAGGAATCGTCCGATGTCGTCGAAAGTGAGGAAGTCATGCTCGGCCACGTCGAGAACACAGGTCTCTGGTATCTCGTCGGGGTCGCGGTCGGGGTACTCGATCCGCAGTGCCCCGGCGGCAGTGACGTGCAGGTAGAGGTGATACCGGCAGCCCACCCACGGACATGGTCTGGCTCCGCTTTCGCAATCGCCTCTCACTCGAGGTCGCTGTCGTCGCAGCTCTGCGATGTCTTCGTCGGAGTAGTCGACACAGTCTGCTCCGACGACTCCGACACAAAGTGTGTCACCGCCAGGCGTGCCTCCTCGGCTATCCCGTGAGCATCCCAGAGGTGCTGATTGAGCTTCGGGTATCGGATCGACAGTCCGCATCGTCGACACTGATGCATGGTCTGCGGCACTGGCACTCGCGGAGCGTTGCGCTGACCTATCCGCACTGCCCGTCGAGTCCGCAGAGCCCGGTACTTGCGCGGGTGGGCGATTTTTGCGTGCGCCGCGAATGCGCTACCTATTCGCTTTCCCGAATGGACCGTACAGCGTTTGATGTGGAATTGACATCCGAGTTCTCTGCACCGAAAAACTGTAATCGCGCCCACACATCCACCGAGGGCCGATTGGTCGCAGACGGCCGACGATTGGATTTTGGCTTGATACCCCATATCTTAGGCCCTTCCCGTCGAGCATGCGTATACTTTACACACTTCGACGGAGAACGCAATTCTTACGCGATCCTCGCCAGCGGGCCTCCCCAGGCCCGCCATGCCTGCTCGAGACGCCAGATGGCCGCCATGAGGGCATCCTCCGTGCCCTGCCCGGTAGCGGCAGCCTCCCCTGCCCGGTCGACCTCGCTGGAGGCCTCCAGGATGGCGCTAGGCAGCGG
>JAZDLZ010000756.1:0-5474 GCA_043801535.1 Pseudomonadota bacterium | reverse complement strand
CCCTGAACGGCAAGGTCACCGTCAGCTTCACCGTCGGCGCCGCCGGCAACGTCGTCAAGGCGAACGCCGACGGATTCGACGCCGAGATGGACAACTGCATCCAGAGCAAGGCCCGGAGCTGGCGCTTCGACAAGCCCGAAGAAGGCCAGGCCGAGTTCGAGATCCCCTTCATCCTCCGCCCCGGCAACTAGCCAGCACGTTCCCCCGGTGGAGATCTCCACCCAGTCCGATGATCGTCCGACACCAGCCAATCAGTATCGATGGATCAGATCGCCGATGCCGCGCATCGAAGACCTCGGATACCCGGTCGCAACGCCGCAAACATTCCGAAATTGCACGTTCCGCCGCGGACGACCTCGGCCGCAGCATTGTTCGCTCCGTCCGCGCCGCGAACCGATCGTGCCACCTTCGCAACCGAGGAACATGTTGACAGCCTTAGCCCCCGTTACCTATACTGACTGAGTCCTTTAGACTCAGACCCAGAGGGGGGTCGCCATGAAAACAATGAGATCCTCGCGGTTCCTATCATTCCTGGCAGCAGCAGGGTTCTCAATCCTCGGAGGATTGGTCTTCGCACAGGACGCCCCAAGCGCTCCAGTCGACGAGCAGAATCCAGCCGAGCCGGCACCGGCCACGGCCGAAACCGCAGCGATGACGCCGCAACAAATGCTAGCCCAGGCGTCGGAGTACACCACCAAGATGCAGGAGTTCATGAAGCGGGTCATCCAGCTTCAGGAGGTCGCCCGCCGGAACAAGGACGTGATCAAGCTGAATTGCGTCAACGACAAGCTCCTGCAGGTCAAGCAACTCCTGAACATCGCCGAATCGGCCAACATCAACCTGCAAGAAGCCATTGCCCGCAACGACGAGGACACTCGCCACCACGAGTTCGGCCGCATCACCATCGCCTATCAGCAGGCGACGGTAATCGGTACCGAGGCGGAGAACTGCATCGGTGAAGATCTCACCTTCCTTGGGCCAACGACCGTGACGGTCGAGCAGCCCGCATCGAGCGCCGACGACATGGGAGCTCCGGAGCACGACATGGACTATCCGCCCGTCGAGGCTCCGCCAGTCGCCTCTCCGTACATCTAGATACCAACTCACCAGGATACACAGCACATGATCTCAAAGCGTCGGGGTGCAATCAGCACCATTCTAGCGGCAGCTCTTTCGGTCTACGGATATTCGGCAGCAGCTCAGGAACGCCCCGCAAATGGCGGTGGAAGCGCTTCCAATGTTAGCGATACGCCACCAGCGGAATCTCGTGGAATGCTCGAAGGTGAAGGCGTCCAAGTCGGAGAGGGCTTGGTGCTCCACCCGCAGACAGATCTCGCCACGGTATACCAGAACAACGTGTACTCGCAGTCGAACGATGATCCGACGGGCAAGGTGTCGTCGCCGATTCTACGCATTGGCATCGGCGGCGAGCTCGCGACCACTGACAACAGCCAAGCCAGCCGGCTGCAGTTCCGCAGCAGCGCCAATTTCACTTGGCATCAGTATCTGGGGTCCGACAAGCGACTCGACAATACCAACGACCTCGGGATCGGTGTTCTCCTCGAGGCCAAGATCAATCCGAACCAGCCGTTTTCGTTCGTCCTGCGCGACGGATTCACCCGATCCGTCAGGCCGCCTCGTGGGGCTCTCGCGGACAATCTGGATCGCGATAGAAACGAGCTCTTGGTGGGGGCGCTCTACAAGCCTGGTGGTGGAGCGCTGCAGGGGTACCTGAACTACGGCATGTCGTATGACCGGTTCGAGACCGAGCTAATGAGCTATCCCGACCGGATGGCCAATAAGTTTACCCTTGGCGGTCGTTGGCAATGGCTTCCCATGACCCAGCTATTGCTCGAAGGTCAGTGGGCGATCGCCACACCAAGCAAGGAGACCGCTTTCAAGAGCAGCTCCACGCCGCTCCGGGTCACCGCCGGGATTTCATCGCTCATTACAAGCACGTTCGGGACGGTAGTCCGGGTTGGCTATGGCAACGGCTTCTACAAGACGGGCGCGAATTTCAATAGCTATCTGGCCCTGGTCGAGGGCAGGTTCGCGTTTGGGCCGATGGTTCGCTTGTCACTGGGCTATTCACACGACTTTACCGACTCCGTCGTATCCAACTTCTACACCGATCATGCTTTCTATGCGCGTTCGGCTATCAAGCTCGGCCAGAGCGTTGATGCCCGTCTTCGGGGTGAGCTACGCCTTCGTTCCTATCCGTACGGCAAGCTTGTCGAGTTCGACGACGGCGATTCGCACTATCGATTCTGTGGTGATGAGGGCTGCGCATCCAGCGATCGTAGCGACACGATTTTGAATATCGACGGGGGCATAGACTACCATGCAGCCAAGTGGCTGACGCTGGGCGTTGGATACTCATTCCACCACAACGACACTGAGTTCTTTGTGCTTCGTACCAGCAACGGAAACCAGGACAGCGGCGCGTTCCAGTGGCACGAGGTGATGGCAAAGGCTGCGGCCAGATTCTAGGACGAGCGTGGGCATTGGCCAGTCCCAGTCCGACGCCATGGTAGAGGGATCACGCAGCTCCGTTTTGGCCAATCGTGGCAGTCTTCTGTGCCTCCTGTTGTTGGTAGTTGGATGCGCCGACCGGGCGATTGCTCCCTACCCAACCTCGCCACCGCCGCCGATAGAGGACTCTGCCCTTGGTCCGGGTGACACCTTCGACGTCCGTGTCTTTGGCGAGGACGATCTCTCAGGAACCTATCAAGTTGCCGTCGACGGGACTATCAACTACCCTCTCATCGGGACAGTCGTCGTCGACGGAAAGACTCCCACCCAGGTCGAACGGGAGATTCAGACCAGGCTCGGCGATGGCTATCTGAAGTTGCCGCAGGTATCGGTCCTTCCCAAGGAATACCAATCAAAGAAGATCAGCGTGTTTGGCCAGGTCAAACAGCCGGGCACCTTTGCCTACCGGGAAGACATCTCGATTGTCGAAGCGATTTCGCGGGCCGGTGGTTTCACAGCCATGGCAAAGAAGAACGCCGTGCGCGTCACCCGCCACGAGGCAGGTGCCACGAGGAAGATCGTCGTTGCCGTCGAGGATATCGGGCAGGGAAAGGCGCCGAATTTCCACCTTCGTCCCGGCGACGTGGTCTTTGTCCCCGAGCGGATCTTCTAGCCGGGTCTTCGCCGTGGCTCCGCACCTTGCCGCGGCAGATGGCAGCGAGGGTTTGAACATATCCAATCAATGCGCTAGAGTCCTTCGCCAAGTGAAGGCGCCATCGCTCCAGTCAGCTTTCCCGTCCGCGAATAGTCCTGGTGCGGTCGCGCTACGAGGCGGCGTGGCTGGGTGCGGTCTCGTCGCCTCGGCATCGCAACTACTAGGAGGCTGGACATGGGCACTAGCCCAAACACGAGCGAGCTCATCGCGGGCTACTACGACCGAATGGATCATTTGTTCAGGACCTTTCTCGACGACAGGGACAACGTCGATGGAATGAACGAGGCAGTGCGCCTCCTGAAGGCGACCAGGACGGGGCGCAACACCATATTCCTCGTGGGAAACGGTGGCTCCTCCGCGGTCGCTGAGCACATCGCGATAGACCTCACCAAGAACGCAGGGCTGAAGGCGCTCGCGGTGAGTGGGACTCCGATGCTCACCACCTTCTCCAATGACTATGGCTACGAGAACGTGTTCGCGAAGGCGATCGAAATATTCGCGCGTGAGGGAGACATCCTGGTCGCCATTAGCAGCAGCGGCACGTCCAGAAACATCACAAACGCATGCCGAGTGGCCAAAGAGAAGGGCCTGAAGGTTATTACCCTCTCTGGCTTCAAGGCGAACAATCCCCTTCGTTCGATGGGCCATCTCAACTTCTGGATCGATTCAGAAGCCTTTGGGTTTCTGGAGACGCTGCATGGGTTGATACTCCACTACATAAACGACTCGGTCATCGGATCCGAAGTCTACATGATCAGGTAGGCACACAGAGGCGAAAGCCGAGGAGAAGGAAAGGGCAGAGGCAAGGGAAACAATGAAGGTCTACTTCAACACCAAAGGCTTCGACTGCTTGCCGGAGAAGCACCAACTCGACACCACGGATGATCCCACGAATGCCGCAGTGGCGGTTCTCGGAGCGAAGACCATCGATTTCGCAGCATGTCGGAAGCTGCAAGCGATATATCGATTCGGGGTAGGACGCGAGAACATCCCGGAGGATGTCATTGCCAGGAACGACCCGCCAGTCTACTTTCCCAGCGAGCGGACCCAAGCAGTTCTTTACGAGTCGACCGCCGATTTTGCCGTCGCGCTGATCTTCAGGATGTGTTTCGCGGTCGCGTTGGGATCGGTAGATCGTTGGGAAAAGCAGACCCGTCGTTCCCTGGCGAGCCACACGCTCTTGGTCGTTGGTCGAGGAAAGATTGGCGGGCTGGTGGCCAGAAAGATGGCGCCGTTCATGACCGTCAGAACCTACGACACCGTGGAGAACGGACCTGATGAGCTCGAGCCATTGCTGCGCACCTCCGACATTGTCAGTCTCCACATACCGCTCTCGGAAAAGACGCGTGGCTTCTTCGACGCGAAGAAACTCTCGTTATTGAAGGACGATGCGATCCTGGTCAACACCGCGCGTGGCGCAATCGTCGACGAAGGTGCGCTCTACGAGAGGATCGTGTCCTCGAGTCTTCGCGCGGCATTCGATGTCTTTTGGAAGGAGCCCTACGAGGGCAAGCTCAAGAGCCTTGGCAAATCGCGGTTTTTCATGACGCCGCACACCTCGAGCCAGACCATCGAGTACGTGAGGGAGGGCTTCAACGACATTCGGAGAATCCTCGATACCCTCGGAGGCACCAAATGAATATCGGCATCATTGGGCTGGGCGTGCAGGGAAGAATAAGGCTCAATGCCATCAGGGCTCTCAATGGAAGCCACAAGGTAGTGCTTGTCAATGACGTGCAGAGACCGCAGCACGCCGATTTTGCGGGCATCCCCTTCGCAAACGACTACCGGACGGTGATCGATGACAAGAGCGTCGACGCGGTCATGGTCTGTACACCGAACTATCTCACCAAGGAAATCGTGGTCGCTGCGCTGAATCAGGGCAAGCACGTCTTCAGCGAGAAACCACCGGGAAGGAATCTGGCCGAGATTGAAGAGATGATCACCGCCGAACGGGCCAATCCGGGTGCCAAGCTCATGTTCGGATTCAACCATCGGCATCACGAGAGCATTGTTCACGCGAAAAAGATCGTTGACTCCGGCGATCTTGGGCGCCTGCTCTGGATTCGCGGTCGATACGGCAAGAGCGTCGACGAGAATTTCGGCAAGACTTGGAGGGCAAAGAGAGAGACCGCCGGTGGCGGCATCCTCCTCGACCAGGGAATCCACATGCTCGACCTCTTCCTGATGATGGTCGGCGATTTCGACGAGGTTAAATCATTTGTTTCCAATCTATTCTGGAACCTCGATGTGGAAGACAACGTCTTCGCGATGTTCAAGAACAGGA
>JAZDLZ010000750.1:0-3182 GCA_043801535.1 Pseudomonadota bacterium | reverse complement strand
AAGGCGACCTGGCGGATCATTCCCTTCTTGTTCCTGCTCTACGTGGTGGCGTATCTCGACCGAGTGAACGTCGGATTCGCGCAGCTACAGATGAAGAAGGCTCTCACCCTTTCCGACGCTGCCTACGGATTCGGCGCCGGGCTGTTCTTCATCCCCTATTTTCTCTTCGAGCTGCCGAGCAACCTGCTGCTCGAGCGTTTCGGGCCGCGGCGCTGGATGGCGCGCATCATGGTTACCTGGGGCATCATCTCGTCGGCGATGATGTTCGTGCAGGGAGAGCTGAGCTTCTACCTGCTCCGGGCGGCGCTTGGGCTCGCCGAGGCCGGCTTTTTCCCGGGCATGATTCTCTACCTCACCTACTGGTTTCCACCGCGCGAGCGAGCCGCAGCCGTGGCCCGTTTCATGACGGCCATCGGGTTGTCGCTGGTCGTTGGCGGGCCTCTTTCTGGCGCGATCATGGACAACCTCGAGGGCGTGCACGGCTTGGGTGGCTGGCAGTGGCTGTTTTTCCTCGAAGGAGTGCCCTCGATCGTGCTCGGATTCGTGGTGCTCGCCGTGCTTCCCGACCGCCCGGCCAACGTTCGCTGGCTATCCGACGACGAGAAGGCAGCCATTGCCAGCGCGCTGGGAAGCCAGCAGGACGGAAGAACGCAAAGTCCCCAAAATCTGCGCGAGACGCTCGGCAGCGGTCGCGTCTGGCTGCTCGCCGTTACCTACTTCGTCTTCGCCATGGGTTTGTACGGCCTCACGCTCTGGGTTCCGCAGATCCTCAAGGACGTCGCTGGAGGATCGATGACGCGGGTAGGCCTGTTGTCGGCCATCCCCTATTCGCTCGCGGTCGTCGCTATGGTGCTCGTCGGGCAAGTCACGGATCGTCGTGGCGCCTATCGGCGCAGTCTCTGTCTGACCTCGCTGTTGGCTGGTGTGCGCTTCTCGGCGCTGCGCTGCTCCTGAAAGCCGGTGCGGTGATCACGATTGCCGTCCTGAGCATCGGAGTGATGGCGCTGTTTTCGTCGTTCGGACCCTTCTGGGCAGTATCGAGCTCCTTTCTCCGCGGTGCTGCCGCCGCTGGCGGCATTGCCGTCATCAATTCGTTCGGCAACCTGGGTGGATTCGCCAGCCCGTATCTCGTCGGCCTGGTCAAGAAGCACACCGGCTCGTTCACCGGAGGCATCGCGATCATCGCCGGCTCCTTGCTTCTCAGCTCCCTGCTCATTGCCGTCGTTGCTTGGAAGGATGAGCGGTGAGTGGCTCCAGAGAAACAGCGCTTCTGGCCATCGTGCTCCTCGTTTCCGCCTGTCGAGCTGATGGCGGGCGAGCGTCCAACCCGCCAATTCGTGTCGCTGCTGCTGCCGATCTCGCAGCAGCCTTCGCCGAGATCGGTCACGCATTCGAACGAGACACTGGGCAGCGCGTCTCGTTCTCCTTTGGATCGACAGGTCTGTTTGCCAAACAGATCGAGGAAGGAGCTCCGTTCGATCTCTTCGCCGCCGCCAGCGTTTCCTACGTCGACGAGGTTGTTGCTGCCGGAGTGTGCGACGCCGCGACCAAGACCCTGTATGCCCGCGGCCGTCTGGCTATCTGGACGAGCCGTGGAGCTGCCAAGAAGACGACGGCGCCGCCGCAGTCGATTGCCGAGCTGGCTGAAGCCCGCTTCAGGCGCATCGCCATCGCCAATCCCGAGCACGCTCCCTATGGAGTTGCCGCGCGCGAAGCGCTCGTCGCGGCGGGCATCTGGGAGCAAGTCCGTTCGCGGATGGTGTATGGAGAGAACGTCCGGCAGGCGCTGCAGCTTGCGGAGACGGGCAACGTCGAGGCTGCCATCGTTGCCCTCGCCTTGGTCATCCGCAAGGACGACGGTGCGTGGAGTCTGGTCGACGAGAACCTGCATCGACCCATCGACCAGGCGCTCGTCTCGTGCCGCCGAGGCGGGCGCTTCGCGGGAGGCCGTGCCTTCGCGACTTTCCTGGTTTCCGAGACCGGCCGCGAGATGATGCGCCGCTATGGTTTCTCTGTTCCACCCGTTGCTCCCGGTGTGGCGGGGGGCACGCGGTGAATTGGGAGCCACTCCTTCTGTCCTTTCAGGTAGCGTCACTGGCAACACTGGTGGCCGGCGTGCTGGGAGTAGCGCTCGCAGGGCTCCTGGCACGGGCCCGCTTTCCGGGAAGTGACGTTGTCGACGCCTTGATTGCCGCGCCGATGGTGCTACCGCCGACTGTGCTCGGCTACTACGTTCTCGTCGCGCTTGGCCGGCAGAGCACTATTGGCCGGATGTTCGAGACACTCACCGGCTCATCGATTGTCTTCTCGCGCACTGGTGCCGTCGTGGCGGCCACGCTGGGGGCTCTGCCGCTCGTCGTCAAATCGGTACGGGCAGCCATCGAGGACGTCGACCCGCAACTCGTGGGTGCTGCTCGGACGCTTGGTGCGGGTCCGCTACGAACCTTTTTCCGGGTGGTACTTCCGCTCTCCCGAGGCGGTCTGGTCGCCGGCGTGGCACTCGGCTTCGCTCGTTCTCTCGGCGACTTTGGCGTCACCCTCATGGTCGCCGGCAACATTCCCGGCGTCACCCAGACGGGCGCCTTGGCCATCTACGATGCCGTGCAGGCTGGTCGCGACGCGGAGGCGACCGGGATGGCCGTCGTGATGACTTCTCTGGCCATGGTAGCGCTCTACACGGTCGGCAAGCTCACCCGGAGACGGTCGCATGCCTCTTGATGGCGTGCTCGGCGTCGACGTGCTCGTTTCCGGCCTTGCCACCGGGCGACCTCCGCGTCTGGAAGCGAGACTGGAGGTCGGTCCAGGCATTACCGTGCTTTTCGGGCCGTCTGGAGCCGGGAAGAGCACCTGTCTTCTCGCTGTCGCCGGACTGCTCCGGCCGAGCCGGGGTCGTGTAGTCCTTGGCAGAACGGCCCTTTTTGACGCCGAGAAGGGCATCGATATGCCGCCACACCGCCGGCGCGTTGCGCTGGTGTTCCAGTCCCTTGCTCTTTTTCCGCACATGACGGCCGTCGAAAACGTGGCCTTTGGTCTGCCCGATCGGACTGCGCGCGGCGAGCGCCGGCGGCTGGCAGCCGTCTGGCTCGAGCGCATGCGCGTCGGTCATCTCGCGAACCGTCGTCCCGCCACGTTTTCCGGCGGAGAGGCCCAGCGGGTGGCACTGGCCCGAGCATTGGCCAGCA
>JAZDLZ010000720.1:0-3981 GCA_043801535.1 Pseudomonadota bacterium | reverse complement strand
TTCCGTTCCCCTATGCGGAGGCTCAGGTGATAGTCGTTCTCTACCTACTGCTTGGATTCGCCGCCGGCGCATTGATTGCCGGCATCGCAACCAAGTTGCTTGTCACCCGTGGTCGCGCTGGCGCTCTCCAGGCGGCCGAATCCGAGGCCAAGCGAATCGTCGCTGCTGCCAATTCCGAAGCCGAGGCCTTGCGAAAGGAGGCCGAAGTCAAAGGCAAGGAAGCAGCCTTCAAGATTCGCAGCGAGGTTCAGGAAGAAGTACGAGCTCGGCAGGCGGAGCTCACCCAGATGGAGCGGGCCATGACGTCCCGGGAAGCGGACGCCGAGAAACGCCTGCGCGAATGCGCTCGCCGCGAAGAGGATCTGCAACGCAAGGAGAAGGCTATTGCCACCCGCGAGCAGTCCGCGGAGTCATTTGCCAAACAAGCAGAGAAGACGCTCGCCGACGCCCAAGGCCGGCTAGAGAAAATCGCTGGCATGAACGGCGCCGAGGCTCGCCAGCTTCTCGCCGAGCAATTGGCCGATGACGCGCGCAAGCTCGCTGCCGCCGACGTCAAACGGATCGAAGTGGCCGCCAACGACGAGGCCGCCGAGAAGTCCCGCAAGATAATCGGTCTCGCCATTCAACGATATGCTGGTGATTACGTGGCAGAGCGCACGGTCAGTGTCGTACCCCTACCCTCCGATGATATGAAGGGACGCCTCATCGGTCGCGAAGGTCGCAATGTTCGAGCACTGGAGGCAGCGACCGGGACCGACCTGATCATCGACGACACTCCCGAAGCCATCACCATCGCTTGCTTCAATCCGCTCAGACGCGAGGTTGCTCGCCTGGCTATTGGCCGCCTCGTGGCTGACGGACGAATCCACCCGACTCGCATCGAAGAGGTGGTAGAGCGCTGCGAGCACGAAGTCGAGCAACAATCGCGCGAAGCGGGCGAACAGGCTGTCTTCGACTTGGGCCTGCACCGCGTGCACCCGGAGCTAGTCAAACTGCTAGGAACGCTGAAGTATCGCTCGAGCTACGCGCAGAATCTGCTGGCGCACAGCATCGAGGTCGGATTCTTGGCGGGCTTGATGGCATCCGAGCTAGGAGTCAACGCCAAGCAAGCTCGACGAGCCGGGCTTCTCCATGACATCGGCAAGACCGCCGACCACGAGCAAGAGGGTCCTCATGCCATCGTCGGGGCCCAATTGCTCAAGAAATACGGCGAATCCCCGCGAGTGTGCCAGGCGGTTGCCGCTCATCACGGCAATGTGCCGCAAGAAATCATTCTCGACCACCTGGTCGACGCTGCGAATCGACTCAGTGCACAAAGGCCAGGAGCTCGCCGGGAGACGCTACAGTCGTACGTCAAGCGTCTCACCGATCTCGAGAAGCTCGCCCAGAGCTTCAAGGGAGTTGACAAGGCATTCGCCATCCAGGCTGGCCGGGAAGTGCGACTTATCGTCGACAATCTGTCGGTCTCCGACGACCAAGCCATCATTCTTTCCCGCGAAATCGCCCGCAAGATCGAGACCGAGCTCTCCTATCCGGGACAGATCCGGGTCTGTGTCGTTCGCGAAACTCGAGCGACCGAGTATGCACGATAGCGATACCACGTAGACGGATGGGCAGCCCTCTAGCGCCGAGGGCAAACGGCAACGGAACTGGATGAAAAGAGAATGCGTGTTCTAGAAGGGCTGCAGGCAAGCGGACTCGTGCACGACGTCACCGATCGGGAGAAGCTCGGAGCGCTGCTCGACGAGCGCCCCCTCGTCTTCTACTGCGGCTTCGATCCATCGGCAAAGTCGTTGCACGTCGGCAACCTGGTGCCAATGAGCCTGGTACGTCACCTCCAACACGCCGGTCACAAGGCAATCGCGCTCATTGGTGGAGCGACCGGCATGATTGGCGACCCATCGGGCAAGAGCGAAGAACGAAGGCTGCTCGATCGTGCCGCCTTGGCAGAAAATGTGGCCTCCGTGGGAGCTCAAATCGAACGTCTGCTTCCGGGTGCCGTGGTCGTCAACAACGCCGACTGGATCGGGCCGCTCAGTCTGATCGACTTTCTACGAGACGTTGGCAAGCACATCACGGTCAACTACATGCTCGCCAAAGAGACGGTACGCACCCGCCTCGAAGACCGTGGCCACGGCATCAGCTATACCGAGTTCTCGTACATGCTCCTTCAGGCGTACGACTTTGCCCACCTGGCCCGCACCCAGCAGTGCCTCCTCCAAGTCGGAGGCTCCGATCAATGGGGCAATATCACCGCCGGCATCGAGCTTACGAGGAGGATGGGTGGACCCGAGGTATTTGGCCTTGTCGGGCCTCTGCTCATGGCACCCTCTGGGAAGAAGTTCGGAAAGACTGAGGAAGGAACGAGCGTCTGGCTTGATCCGAACCTGACCTCCCCCTATCGGTTTTACCAGTACTGGATCAACTCCGACGACGCCGACGTGGCCTCGTTCCTGCGTATGTTCACCATGCTGCCGCTCTCCGAGAGCGCAGAGCTCATCGCCAAGCATCAGGCAGATCCGGGAAAACGTTTGGCTCAACGCCGGCTCGCCGAGGAGATGACGACCTGGGTGCACGGCGCGGACGCCAGCCGCCGAGCTGCTGCCGCATCACAGGTGGCCTTTGGTGGTTCCTTGGCCGACCTGCGCGATGCCGACCTGGAGCCCTTGCTGCAAGACGTTCCTTCGAGCGAGATCTTGTCCTCCGAGTTGGCGGCGGGCGTAGCCATGGTCGACCTTCTTCCTCGGGTCGGACTGGCAGACTCCAAGGGCGCGGCCAGACGCCTCCTCGCCCAGGGCGGAGCCTACGTCAACAACGTCCGGGTCGAGGACCCTGGCCGCGTCATCACCAACGACGACCGGGCAACCGAATCCATCATCGTTTTGCGCGCCGGCAAAAAGAGCTATCACTTCCTCCGCGCCAGATAGGAGCCGTCGCGCCAGGAGCTCGCCCCACCAGTGATAGTCATCGCCAGAGCGCGAAAAACCGAAAACCGAGCCAAAGCAGCGCAGCGCCATAGAGACCGGCGACAACGTCATCGAGAACTACGCCTGTCCCCGATCTGAAGTGACGCTCGATATAGCGTGCAGGCGGGGGCTTGACGATATCGAGAACGCGAAAGAGAACAAAGCCGACCACGAGCGGTGTCGCCTGGTTTCGCGCTACCGGCGCCATCGTGACCAAGTAGCCGACCAGTTCATCGACTACTATCCGCTGGCAGTCTTGGCGTGCCCACGTTTGGTCAGCTGCGCCTACCGCCCAGATGGCGATTCCCACTAACACCCCAAGACAAGCCAAATAGGTCCAAAACGAAACGCCTGCGAGCATCCAAGCCACCGGGATTCCCACCAGTGTTCCGGCAGTTCCGGGCGCCACCGGCAAGTAGCCAACCCCACCAACAGTGGCCACGCAGCGAGCCAGTCCAGCAATCCGAGCATTGGCGACCATGGCAAAACGTCGTGCAGTCCCCATAACAGTAGTGCTGGCCGCTCTCCAGCCTAGCCGCCGCCTGGAAGGCTAGCAGCGGGTCACGTCCTTTGTCCCAAGTCCTTAGTAGCACTGGAAGCAAGCAATGCGAACAGCAACAATGACTGCCAATGCCCTTGCTCTTCTTGCCCCTCCACTTTTCCTGCTTGCCTTCCTATTTGTTGGCCTGGCAGTCTTCTCCATTCGGGTCTGGCGGCTAGGGCTTCCAGAGCTCCCCGATGCCAACCGGCGCCAGAACACCGCAATTGCAACCCCATTCCTTACTCGCTACGTGCTCTGGCTGCTGACTCCGCTCGAGCTCGCGCTGGCGGCTCGCGGCGTATCGCCCAACGTCATCTCGATTCTATCGCTCCTTGGCTGCGGCATGGCTGGCGTGACTGCCGCCACCGGCCACCTTGCAGCTGCAGCCTGGTGCTATCTGGCGGCCGGCATGCTGGACATCGTTGACGGACGAGTCGCCCTACGCACTGGACGCAGCAGCACTGCGGGTGCATG
>JAZDLZ010000715.1:0-2126 GCA_043801535.1 Pseudomonadota bacterium | reverse complement strand
CCACCTGAACGTCCCGGCGACGAACGTAGGTGGCCGCACAATCATGGACGATCACACCCGGGGAAAACCAGGGGCTTTACGCGGGCCATGCTGGCGTGCTACCTCTGCGCGAGGGTTCCCATGAGTGAGATAGAGAGGACTATCGGATTGACTGGCCAAACAGCCGATTCGCCAGACCGCACCGTGACGGACCGCACTATCCTGCTTGTCGACGACGACCAAGAGGTACTCCGCTTCGTGGGCGAGCGACTCGAGCGGGAAGGATGGTTGGTGATCGTCGAGAAGGATGGGGAATGGGCCGTCAGGACATTCGAGCGCCGTCGAATCGATGCAGTGGTTCTCGACATCCTTCTCCCGGTGGTGAGCGGCTTTCAGGTCGCCGAAAAGCTGCGCACCTTGCCAGGGGGGAAGGAGGTTCCGATCGTGATGGTGACCGGCATCTACCGCGGGGCGAGTCACCGTGCCCATGCCATTGAACGCTATCGGTTGCTCGACTATCTGGCCAAGCCAATCGACGTCGAGGCACTGGTCGAGCTCCTGCGCCGGCATTTCGCAGCTGCCACACCTGCAGCGGCAACGACGGGCAGTGGCATCGCCAGCAGCAGTAGTGGCAGTGGCAGCGACCTTGCAGGCGCTGCCGCGATTTCGCCCGACGCCCTCGTCGACGAAGCACAGCAGCGCGAACGCCGTGAGGTCGAAGCGGCAACGGCCGAGCTGGTTGCCATTCCCCGGCGAGCTATTGGCGGCGACGGTATTGCCAAAGCGCAGCCTGCCCGTGCCCAGACCACTACTGCCCGGCAGCCAGCGCTCCGCGGGCATCTGGCAAAGACCAGGTTCCCAGAGCTATTGGCTCAGCTATACCAGCAACGGGCCACCGGCGCGCTCTTCCTGCTCAACGATCGAATCAAAAAAATCGTCTACTTCCGCGACGGACACCCGGTGTTCATCAAATCCAACGTACTGGACGAGTGTCTTGGCAGGGTTCTGGTGCGGGAGCGCATGATCACCGAGGCGGAGTGCGAGGAATCGGTCCGTCGCATGAAAGCGGACAAGCGCCAGCAGGGCTCGATTCTCATCGAGATGGGAGCAATCTCGCCCCACAACGTCCGCTTTGGGCTCGAGCTACAGCTTCAGCTCAAGCTCTTCGACGTGTTTCGCTGGCCCGACGGCGAATACGTACTTGCCAACGATGCCCCATTCCCGAGTGAAGTGGTCAATATCGGGATGTCGAACGCCAGAATCGTTTTGGAAGGAGTGCGCCTCGCCTATGGCGAAGAGAAACTGAAGTCTCTGCTAGCCACAGCCGAGGAGGAATATCCTCGCCACGCAGCAGAGCCGGAGCTGCGCTACCAGGACCTTGGCCTGTCGCGCGACGAACAGGCCTTTGTCGACGCCATCGATGGTCGCCAGACGACGGCGCGGTTGATCGAGAACGCTGGCAACACTATCGGTCACAAGTCAGCGATGGTTCTGCTGTATGCGCTGGTCGTGACGAAAGTGCTCGCGCTCCACGAGTCACCGTCCGAACGTCCCCTTCGGATTTCCGGCCCAGTGCCAAAGCCTCCTCCCATTCCTGCCACTGCCGCCGCCGCCGCCGCCGCCGCTGCCGCTGCTTCCGCACCGACTGCTGCCGTTGTTGCTCCTCCCATCGTCGCTGGTGTGCCCGCAGCCGGCAGAACCTGGGACGATACCAGGATTGCTGGTTTCCTCGCCGAGAAACGCGGGCTCGATGCCCGCTCCATTCTGGGAGTTGCGAACAACGCGAACCAGGAAGAAATCGAACGGGCCTTCGCTACCCTAGCCCAGACCCTTCATCCCGATCGTTTTCGCGGCAGGCCGGCCAGCACTGCCAAGCTGGCGCGCGAGGCATTCGAGATGGTTGTGGCGGCAAAGCGGATGCTCGACAACCAGATCCGCAAAGCTGCCAAGGCCGCCGGGGAGCGTGCCCCAGACGGACCATCCGTCGCTGCCAGTCCCGCCGCGAGCAGAGACGCACTCCCCAGAGAAGAAACCACCAGCGAAGTCTTGGTGGCCCTGGCGGAAGCATCGCGAGCGTCGGCCGAGGCTGCCGATGCCGCGTCAGCGACGCTGGCTGCCGACCGGTTCTTCCAACAGGGCATTTCCTG
>JAZDLZ010000713.1:0-5334 GCA_043801535.1 Pseudomonadota bacterium | reverse complement strand
GCACCTGAATAGGCGGCCGGAATCCCGGATCAAATCAATCGGTTGGCCACCGTCGATCGAGCAATCGCCGTCGACTCTCCGGGACACACCCGCCTTTTCCTCGGCGGCCGTGCCATTGACTACCGGATGATCGTTGGCTTGCGCTCGAATGGGAGACTCTCCCTTCTTCGCTGCCTCGCGATCAGCCGTCTGGACGGCAATCCAGGCACTCTTCTCTAGTGCCCGCCGCCAGGATTCGGACGTCTCCGCAACCACCCTGTCCTTCCCGGCCCAGTCCCCGTCGACGTCGAGTCGGGACCAGCCCAGGTGAGTGAAGATGCGCGGCGGTGACCGCAGCAGCAGTGGCGCGCGCCAGATCGGTCGGCCAGTGGCGGTATCCCAGGTGCGGACGGTACCGTCGCCGCTTGCCGTCACTGCAAGTCTGCTGTCGGGGGTGAAATTCAATTCCGCGACATAGCCGCGATGGCCGCGCAGCACGGCTACCGTTTTGCCGGTGGCCAGATCCAGGAGGCGGGAGGTACCGTCACCCAATGGGACGCCCACAAGTCTTCCGTCAGGGCTAGTAGCCAGCCGATTGATCGGAACGTCGTATCTACGCAGGACGGCGCCTTCCTTGGTGGCGAGGTTCCAGCGTCGCGCGATGCCGTCCATGCCGCCGGAAAACAGCCAACGGCCGTCGACAGTGAACGCGACTCCCCAGATTTCGCCTCGGTGCCCGCGCAATTCGGTTTTCGGTCGGGGATCTAGCCTGTCCCAGACGTACACCGAACCGTTCGTACCGGCACCGGCAACAAGAGCTCCGTCGGTACTGACAGCAATGTCCCTGAGGATGGCCCCCGACTCACGCTCGCCGCTCACCACGAGGCTGTGCGCATCCCAGAGTCGCACCTTCCAGTCCCCGCCCGCCGAGGCAATAGTCCTCCCATCCGGACTCATCGCAACGTCCCATGCTTGCACTCCGTGACGCGGCTGGAGCTCCTCGCTGCTGCCACTCGCCAAGCTCCAAATCCGAATGCCTCGGTCGTGACTGGCGGAAAGAACTGTCTTGCCATCTGGATTGAACGTCACGCCAGCAACAGTGCCCTGGTGACCGGTGAGAATCATTCGTTGCTTTCCCGATCGCACCTCCCAGACTCGCCCGGTCTGATCCTCACCACCCGAGACAAGGGAGCTGCCGTCGGGTGAAGAACCAAGAGATGACACGGCACTGACGTGACCGCTCTCCTCGGCCGTGCCCTCCTCGACCCCGACCTGCCACAATCCCACAGTCTTGTCCTGGCTGCTCGAAGCCACTTTGCGGCCATCTGGACTGAAAGCAACTGCAGTGACGATGCTCTGGTGGCGACCAAGGACAGTGCGACGACCGGAGGAGTAGTCCCATAGAATCACCGTCCCATCGAGACTGCTCGACGCCAGTACCTGCTTGTTCGGGCTCAGAACCGTGGAGGTTACCAGATCGCGATGGCCAAGGAGCACTGCCCGCTCCTCGCCAGTGCTCAACCTCCACCGGCGGATAGTGCCATCGATGCTTCCGGTGAATAGCCCGTCGTCGGCATCGAAATCGAGACCGTAGATCTGGGTGCCTGCTCTGACCACGACTCGACCGCTGCCGGTGCGAGTGTCCCACTGGCGCACAGTTCCATCCTTGCTCGCCGAGAACAGCACGCCAGCAGAACCGAACACGACTCCGGTGACCTGCTTCTCGTGTCCGCGCAATACCAGTCGCTCGCGGCCACTCTTCACGTCCCAAAGACGCACGGTGGTGTCGAAGCTGGTCGTGGCGAGCAACTCGCCTGTCCGATCGAAAGCTATCGCGAAAACCAAGGAACCGTGACCGACAAGCTCCTTGGCATTCGAATGTTCCAAGTCCCAGAGAACCACTGGACCATCCTGGCTACCCGCTGCCAGATGCCTACTGCTTGGCGAAAACCCAACCGACCAGAAGGAACCGACCCGCTCCCGCAGCACCTGCACCGCCGCAGTATTCACGTCAACCAGGTACACCCTCCCATCCCGGCAAGCGCCCGCCACGGTCTTGCCGTCGGGGGAGTAGGCGACGTCCAGTGCCCATCCGCCGAGCTTCCGACTCCACACCAGGGCCTCCTGCTCGAGCTCTCCCCAGAGGATCCGGCCCATTGTCGAATCACTCGTCTCGAGGGAACCGCGCAGCTTCGCACGCGCTTCCAAGAGATCCCCACGACGAAGGGCAGCGCTCGCGCCTTCGCGTTAGGCATCGGCGCGCTGCGTCTGGGCTTCGCTGCGCTCGGTCTCGGCAACCCTCTTCTGTTGAAAGGTCAGCTGTGCCACCAAGACCGCGACGATGGCGACTGCGGCGAGACCGGCGATGGCGAGAGTGAGGAGGCTACGCTTGCGGCGCTGGGCTCGCTGCTCTCTCTCGATGCCGGCCTCGAGGAAGCGAGCAACGGAATCGGGAATGGCAGTGCCGAGACGGGACATCCTGCTGCGGGCCTCGTGGAGGTCGTCGCCCTGCCAGGCTTCCTCCTGGCGGCAGCCACGCCTTTCCCACAGCTCTGCCGCCTGTCCTATCTCGGCGAGCAACACCCGCTCTTCCTTGCTCTCCTCGAGCCAACGCGCGAGCCGCGTCCAAGTCCGCAGCAGCGATTCGTGCACCAACTCCAGCACTGCCTCGCCACCAAGTACTCCTCGGTGTTTCACCCCGCCTTGCTGTCGCCGGCCGGCTTCGACTGCTCGCCGCACCGTGAGTAGTCGCGCCTGGGTCAGCTTGTTCAACACTTCTTCCACGCCGGGCCCAAGACCTGCGACTACTTCTGCCAACGGCACCACGCGCCGAGTGCCCGCCGAGGTTACGAGCCGCAACAATAGCTGGCGCGCCAGCTCGACCTGACCTGGAGTCATGGCAGCCAGAACCCCGTCGGCGTGCTCGGCGAGCGAGCCAGCAACTCCACCGATTGCCTGGTAGGAAACACGGCAGAGGAGTCGCCTGTTCCTGTCACGGCGCTCCCAGAGCATCTGGCCGGCAAACTGCAAGAGTGGCAGACACGCAGGCTCGCCTTCCACCGAATCCACCATTTCCGCCGGCAGGGAAGGATCGTCATAGGCATAACCAGCCGTGGTGAGCGGCCTGGTCAACGTCTCTTCCAGCGCCTCCTTGCCAGGACGACGAAGCACGAAAACCCGGGTGAGCGCCGTCGAAACCTCCGGTCCGCCTTCGACGTGTCCGAGGAAGTCGTCGCGGACGGTGAATACTGCCCGCACTGGGCTCGACGGATGATCCGCTACTCCGCAGATCGCTCGTAGAAACGCCCGTTGCATCGCCCGGTCAGCCACCATCGTAAACGTCTCTTCGAGCTGATCCACGAACAGCAGCACTCGGCACCGTTCCTCGGCCGCCCAATCGTGAAGAAGCACGCCCAGGCTGGCCGGCGTCCGCCAGAGCTGATTCGCCAGCGCATCGACGTCGTCCGTTTCCAGCAGAGCCATCCCTGCTGTCGCGTTGCCGCCATCCGCTCCGGGCAAATGACCAAGCGAGCGAAGCTTCGAGACGCGAATAGCGCTCGCCACGCTCTCGCTCATTCGCCTGCTACTCTGACCAACAACGAGTCGTGCCGCCAAAGCATCGAACGGATTGGCTCCCGGCCGCACTGCCAAGACTGTCCAGGCACCCTGCTCCCGCAGACGAGGAATCACGCCGGCCTGCACGAACGAGCTCTTGCCTGCCCCCGAAGGTCCCACCACCGGCAGCACTGCCTGCTCACGCAGGCTCTCCAGGAACACCGCAACCTCGCTGTCGCGACCACAGAACAGATCAGCGTGGCGCTCGCCGAAGGGAAACAACCCGCGAAACGGACTCTGCTCGGCACTGCCCTGCCGCCGTCCACCCGTCAAGAGCTGTTCGATCGCCGCAACCACCTGAACGGCCGGAGGCCGCCTTGCCGCATCCTTCTCGAGACAACGACCAATCAGCTCCACCAACTCGGCCGGTACCTCCTGGGTCGGTACCAACGCTCGGACTGGCTCGGAACCCGTGACCAGCGCTGCCACGAACGCCTTCCCTCCCTCGTACGGCCGCCGGCCCGCAATCAACTCGTGGAGAATCACTCCAAACGCCCATATATCCATGGCCTCGCTGCACTCCTCCCCTCGCCACTGCTCCGGCGCCATGTACGCTGGCGTCCCTTGCACCGTCCCGATTGCGGTCGCATAGTGCGGCAAGGTAGAAAGGTGACCGGCGCGATCGGAGGACCGCTCCACCGCCCTCGCGACCGCTCGTCCTCCCTCGCCCGCAGATCCAAGCTCTGCCTCGCCGCTCCTTGCACTGCTACCTGCCACAATCCCTTCTCGCGGCCCGGTAGTCCGCACCTTCGCCAGCCCCAAATCGACTATCCGAAGCCGACCGTCCTTGGCCAGGACAACGTTCTCCGGCTTCAGATCGCGGTGCAGAACCCGGTGCCGGTGCGCCTCGACCAGCGCCTGGGCAATCGCCAGTCCAATGCGCAACGACTCCCGCACGCCTGGCCGCTCTTCTTGCATCCGCTGGCGCAGATTTTGCCCCTCCAAATACTCCATCGCCAGGTACGGCCTGCCCTCGTGCCTGCCAACCGTGTGCACCGTGACGATGTGCGGGTGGGAGAATCCGGCAGTGAGCTGCGCCTCGCGCACAAAGCGCGCCACTGCCTCCTCGGAGTCGAGATAGCGAGGATGAATGATCTTCAGCGCCACCCGCCGATTCAAGAGCGTGTCGCGCGCCAGATAGACCTCGCCCATCCCACCTCGGCCAACCAAGCGAACGACTCGGAAGTGATCCACCATACTATCGGCAACGAGAAAGCACGCCTCTACCTTCCCCTTCCCCTTCCCCTTCCCCTTCCCACCTCGCCTGCTGCCACCCCTCAAATCCACGATTCCGTCGCCGCCATCACTGCTACCGCCGGCATTGCCATAGCCGCCACCGTCGCCGGCACCGCCGGCGTGGTCGATCCTGATGCCACTACGTCGCGCCCGACACCGCCACAACCCCAGCGATCGTTGTGGCCGAAACCCGGTATGACCCAATCCGCGGCTATTGACCGTCGGCATCGTCTCGTGCGTTCGCCGATCTGGCGGTGTGTCATCGGATTTCGACATTGGTCACCGCGTTCGTCGTATCTACTGACTACACGGCCAAAAGAGAATACAACGAACCGCCAAATCGCCAAAGACGTCAGCGAGGAACGGGTGTGATCGTCCATGATTGTGCGGCCACCTACGTTCGTCGCCGGGACGTTCATGTGGCAGGAGGAATGCGCCATAGGCCAACGCAGGCACAGCGACGGCCATCGTCGTGGGGTCGGGACTGCGCTCGGAGCAGGATCG
>JAZDLZ010000693.1:0-7436 GCA_043801535.1 Pseudomonadota bacterium | reverse complement strand
ACCAAAGACCGAGAACGGCCTGCGCTCCCTCGGGTGCCTTGTCATGTCCATCCGACCGAGACACGTCCACGTCGGGTATCGCTGACGCTCTGGTTTCGCCGCCATCGACGGGGGACCAACGAGCAACGATCACACCCGGAGCGCATTGCCCGCTTTCTACTTGTCCAGAAGCAGACCGACGCAGCCCAGAAAGGTAGTGGAGTTGCACGCGCAGCCAGATTCGTCGCAGGAGCAGGATCCGCCGATGTAAGTAGGTGCACAACCGCTGGTCTCGATGCAGGTCACCTCATCGCCGATTTCCTCGCATCCAAGTGGCTGCTCTTGTCCACAGAAGGCGAACTGCCCGATTGCTCTCGATTCGCCTTGCCCACGGCTGTAGTAGGCGAAGCAGTCATCGTGCCGCGAGCACGCCTGGGCACTCAAGCCAATGCAATTGTCGCCTTGAACCGGTCCAGACGGAGCGGTCGCCCAGCAGCCGAGGAATTCGGGAGCTCTACCCTCGGCCATACTCTCATCCACCAAGTATGCGGCTCGGCAGCCTTCTGCGGTCAGGCAGGCTCCTTCGCGAAGCTCGGAGCAGCGGTCAAAACAGGCACCCCAGTCGGGCATTCCTGGTACCGGAAGCAAGCCATCGCCGGTTTGCCCCCGTCCGCATGGATCGAAGAGGAAGCTCTCGCACAAGCCCGTGGCGGGGTTGCGCAGGCTGACAACCTCCGGTTCTTCTTCGCACAGTGGTCCAGGCTCGTCGACGCAACTGTCGAACTTGCCTATCCCGCCCTGCTGACTCTCGTCGGAGAAGTGTAGCGCAACGCAGCTATCATAGGCGGCGCAGCCCTGGGCGTTCAGACCCACGCAGCCACCCTCACGCTCGAGTCCTTCGAAGGCCGCCGCCCAGCAGCCAAGAAACCGAGGCTGCGAGGGTGCGACGGTTTGGTCGTTCGCATAGATCGTCTGGCAGCCGCCGGTAGCCAGGCAGCCCGCTTCGTCCATGTCATTGCAGGGACTGCTGCAGATACCCCAAGGTGGCGCGTTCGTGCCTTCGCAGTGATCGACGCCAACGCATTCGCCTGAGGCGGGATTGCGGTAGACAACAATACCAGCACAGTTCGGGTCCTGTGGATCCGGATCCAATTCGAGGTTGCACGCTCCAGTCGCCGTTGCCAGGAACGCCGCGAAGTAGGGGAAGCAGCTCAAGTGTTTCATGGTCCTAGTCCTCTCTATCGATAGTTCCTTCTCTCTCTATTTCTCAAATTTCTCTATTTTCTCTATTTCCCATCTATTGCTCTTCTATTGCTCCTTCGTATTAGGGCGATTCGCCTTGATTGGACGCATAGCAACGCTCGTGCCGGCCGGCGCCAAGCAGATAACTATGCGGACTCCTGCGGCTCTGGCTACGGAGTCACGCAGCGCGGACTCGGAAAACCAAGGGTTGTCGTGAAAAATCGTGGCAACGAGGCGAGCGGGAATACGATGACGGGCTAGAGCACCGACCGGTGTTCTAGGTCTAGCCAGCTACGACTATTCTCCCGCCTCCCCTTCGTCCTCGCAGGCAGTGTTGATCAATGACTCGTTCCAGCAGGCTCGTTCGCCATTGTTGTAGCCCGGAACGTGGATGAAACCATCTCTGTCGGAGATGGACCAACCAACCTCGTAGTCTTCGTTCTTGCTCTTGTCGGAAACCAACACCTTGGCGGCATCTCCGTCGCGGCTATAGTCGATGAGATCGCCAGCGTCCTCGTGTCCGTCGGTGCGGATGTTGGTGAAAGTCAACGAACGATGGGTAGCATCGGTCAAGGTGTACTCCATCTTGACGAATTTCTTGTCCTCTTGGGAAATCTCGGGGTTGTAGAAGAGCCAGTAGCCGTTCGTGCCACTGGTCTCGAATTCGCCCTCGTACCAGAGGAAGTCGGTAGTTGGCACAACACACGCCGGGCAGCTCACGACCATGTTTAGCTTGAGCTTGGCGCCAGTGCGAGCATTACCCTCGAACCAACCAGTGAGCTCCGAGTCATAGGCAATCGTGCCATTGGTGGCACTGAAGCGCCAATGCCACTTGCCCTCCTCGAACGCCGGCACGGTGTTGAGCGCAGCAGCAAGAGCGACTGCAGGTGGAGCAAGAGCCAGGAGAACGGCTGCATTCAGAGCAAAAACCCGAATCGCCGCGTTGCTGTAGTTGGCGCGGTTGTTCTCTGCCGAAACCAGAGCTCCCCCCTGATCCGCCGGGAAGCTCATATCCATCTTCATCGTGTCCGCTGGTGGAAGCTCAGGCGCATCCGAGTCTGCCGGTCGACAGGCGCCGCCGGCTCCGAGCGTGCCGATCACCACGGCTAGCACCACTGTTTGCAGCCGTCGTCCAGCGAGTATTGGCCGATGGCCAGAATTGTGGTTCCTCCGCTCGGAGGCCGTGACAGAGCTTCGACAGAAATGCTCGTTCTCCCGCATAGTGTTCCTCCTCGAAAGGGCGTCCATTATAGCTCGCCGCGAAGCGCTAAAACACGAACCCGAGGTTGAAATGGAACCGGCCAAGAGGATTGTCGCCGATTTGAGGATCGAGCGGAATCGCGTACTCGAGCGAAATCGATCCCAGGCCGGGGATGATGATTCGGGCGAGCGCCAGTCCTACGGAGTGGCGAAGGTCAGCTATCTCGAAGCCGTCGAACGACTGGGTGACCAACCCGGAGTCGAGAAACACCGCCGTGGCCAACGGAAGCCCGATGAAGCTGTTCTCCCACGCCTTGAGTTGCAGATCGATGTTGGCAAGGAGTCGGATGTTGCCGCCGACCGGCAGCAACTTGAAGAAAGTGACTGCGCCTGCCTGGCCGCGCACGACTTCGGTTGCCAGATGATCCTTTTCGATGCCGCGCACGGTTGTGTCCCCGCCGGCAAAAAAGCGTTCGACCTCGGGCAGGAGCACGGAGTCGCGCAGCGGGACGCCGTGGTCGTAGCGGAGCCCAAATTTCAAAAGGAGCCGCGTGCCAAGCGGGATGAACTGCTGAGCGCTGGTCGATAGCTTGAGAAAGTCGTCGGTTCCCCCGAGCAGTCGTGAAGACCACTGGGCGGAGGCGGTCAGTCGGTAGCCTTTGGTCGGCTCGAGGGTGAAGCTACTACCCGTATCGTCAGTCCGACGATCGTAGGCGATCGTCGCTGCCAGCGACGCCGTGGTGGTTTCGACTGGAATCCTATCGACTCGTTCGGAAGAGCCAGCAGGACGGATGAGCATCTGCTCTCGCCCAAACCGGCGGTACGAATAGCCGAAGCTAACTCCCCAGTGCTCGCCGAATCGTCGAGAAAGAGCCGCTCTTCCTTCGAGCCAGGAGATCTCGCCGAATCGGTCGTGAGTTTCCTTGTTGCCGCCGGCGGTCAGGTCGAGCTTGAGCGGAAGGCTGAACCACCGGCTCATGACCCACTGCGGCAGCGCCAAGTTGCCGGTTCCGTACAGGCGCCACCGATCCTCTTGTTGGTCGAGGCCGGCAAAATCCATGACCTCCTCCAAAGGACGACCGAGCCCGATTTCTCCCCGGAGCACCAGAGTGGCGCCAATACCGCCGATGTTTCGCCACGCGTAGTCTGGACCAACGAAAGGACCGTAGTTGGTGTTGTAACCAACCGCGAACCCCAGCTCGCCGTGATTGTCGTGTGCCTCGCGCACCGAAGCGAGGATGTTCACCAGTGTCTGGCGCTCGTCGAGGCCGACAAGCTGGAGTCTTACGCTCGAGAAGAGACCCGTCGCTCGCAGGGCTCGTTCTCCCGCCTGCCAGCGCTCCAGCCCGAACAGCTCGCCATTCGCCAGGCTGGCGATATCGGCAATGACCCAGCCTTTGGTCTTGAAATTGCCGCGGAAGAGCATCTGTCCGAAACGCACTGGCTCCCCTTCCTCGATTGTGTGAACCAAATCAATCAATCCTCCTTTGACTGGCCGTGCCTCTGGGCTGTTCTCCGCATACTTGACATAGGGATAGCCGTGTTGGGCATAGAGTCGCCGTATTGCCTCGGCATCTCGCTCGAGCTGCGCTGTCGTGAACGGAGAGCCGGGCCGTAAGAGAGTCGCCTTTTCGAAACTTGCATCGTTGAGCGAATGGTTGCCGCGGTACTCGATTCGACGAACGACCGGCTGCGGCCCTTCGTCGATCTGGTAGAGAACGTGAATCCCGCCCTTGTTCTGCTCGGCGGTGATTGCCGCTGCCAGCGCGCCAAGGTTGCCGAATAGCTCGCGATCGGTGGCAACAATCCCTTTTACCCTGGTGCAATCGGGCTCCGCCGGGCTGCCCGGAGTCGAATTCTGAGTCGAATTCTGAGTCGAAGCCGAAGATGGCGACGGAACACGACCGTTCGGCATCGGGTAGTCGACGCCGTTCTGCCCGCAGGGAGCATAGCCGGCCGCCTGGTAGCGTTTGCTAATTGCCTGGACATCCTGCTCGAGCTGAACGCTCGTCAGGTACCCTCCGTGCTCCAGGTACTGTCTGACCTTGCCGGGAAACGCTCTCGTATGAATCGTGCGGGCGAGCTCGGCATCGCTGAACGCCTGATTGCCGGTGAAAGTAATGCTGGCCACGCGCAAGCGGGGGCCCTGCTGAATGCGGAAGACGAAGTGGTCTTCTCCTCGACTGTCGCCTGGACGGGCGCGCTCGTGCCTCCGCTCCCAGGTGACGACCGCCTGAAAGTAGCCATCTCGCTGGAGGAGACGGCGGATGGAATCTGCCGAGCGCTCGGCCTCGAAATCATCGTAGGCGCGCTCGGCCGCAAAGGTGGTTGCCTTGAGAAAATCGGCGTCGGAGATGGGCAGGCTGCCCCCGTTGCCCTCGAAACTGACGCGGATGTGCTTGTTCTCCTTGATAATCACCTTGAAGTTCACCGTCTTGGCCAGCCGATCGAGGCTCACATCCGGATCGAACGAGGACTCCACTCGCACTGCGGGAAATCCGCGTTGCTGGTAGAGACTCGCCACTCGTTCGAGATCGCGTTCGAGACGAGCACGAGAAAAACGGTCTCGTAGTAGTCGCCAGCGGCTGCGTTGCTCGACGAGTCGGACGATCTCGCTGCTCGCTACTGCCACGTTGCCCTCGGTCTCGACTCTCCCGACCTCGTACGCCGGTCCTTTGTGGATGCGAATCGAGATCGTTGCCTCGGCCGCCTTCTTGTGCTCCTTGACCGAAACTGCGACCCGTGACTCGAAATAGCCTTCGTCTTGGAGAAAACGCACCAGACGTGCCTCGAGGTCGGCCAACTCGCGAGCACGCTGCTCCGGCGGAGTAGCGAGTGGATCGCCGGGGCGCAGGCTCATCCGGCTGAGAAGCTCCCGCTCGAGCAGGTTGGGGGCGAACAGATGGGAGAACAGCGACTCTCCGTCGTCGAGGACGATCCGCCGGATCTTGGTCTGCCGGGACAGACCAAGCTCGAGAACCACCGCGGTCGTGGTTGGTACGCCAACTGCCGCGACGGACGCCGGCAAGACACTCTTCTCGCGGATTTCGAGGTCGTAGCCCAGCTTGCGACAGAGAGCTTCGATGGCCTTCCTGCGCTCTGCATCCCACCGTTTCCCTCTCCGCGAATCGCGATCGCGGGCTCTTGCTCTCTCCAGCAAGCCTCCCGCTGCCTCACCAGCAGCGAGTGTCTTGGTGCTCTCCAGCAACAGTGGATCGAGGATCTGCCGGAGTGCCGCTTCGGACTCCTGGAGATCGCCGGTTATTCGATACCCGGCAATGACCGGCGTGCCGGTGTCGGCGTCGGTGTCGGCGTCGGCGTCGGCGTCGGCGATCGTGCTGGCGTTCGTGCCAGCGTCGAAGTCGAAGCTGGTGCCGGCGCTGCTGCCATCGTCGTTGCTGGTGGTAGTGGTGGCCGTGCTACCGCCAGCGCAGGTCATTGCCAGGATGGCAACGAGAATCCTCCTGCTGGCCGTTGCTAGAGCACCGAACGGTTTGCCTCCCGTCGGCAGACTCGTGGCGGGGACGCATCCGCTGCGTCGCTCGTCGGTAGTAGGGCGGCTGCGAGCCCTCGCCGCCCCCCCATCGAGGGGACCTCGACGGAGCCCCCCCTTCACATACCGACGGGTATGCTCCCTCCTCGCTCCTTGCGGCTGCGCCCCCGGCGCTTCGTCTGCCTCGGTCCGGCAAACCGATCGGCGCTCTAGACAATCCCCCGATCGAGCACAAACGAGTCTGCCGACGGGAGGCAAACCGATCGGTACTCTAGGGGATGATGAGCCGGTATTTGAACTGGGCGCGATAGCGATCCTCACTTCCCTTGCTTTCATCCTTGGGAGTGTCCTGATTCCAGAGCATCTCCAGACCCATGTTGTCGTGGATCTCGTACTTCAGACCGGCGCTGAGTTGCCGGCCGCCAGCCAGGCCAAACTCACCGTCTCCGTCGAGCCTCACCCGGCGGCTCAGGTTCTTGCAGCCGGCCAACCGAAACGACTCGGTGCCAGCCTCGAAACGGAAACAGTCGAGGCGCAGGTAGCCCTTGAGTGGATCCTCGATCAAGCTGGCGATTGCCTCGCCGGATAGGTCCTGAATCACCGAATTGATGGTGCCCCCGAGACTGGCCGCCATCTCGCTCGTCGGGACTCGGTCGGGACTGGTGTTCTGGACGGAAGAGCCGCGGAGGAGCTCGTTGGCGTCCACTCTCTTGGTCGTTATCAACGCCAGCGTTTGAGCGGTGTTCAGACCGGTGTTGGTCTCGAGAATCATCTGGAATTTTTCCAGCGTTCCCTCGAAGCGCAGACTGATAAGGTGACTGCGACCTTCGCTGTCGGCAAAATCCGCCTGACCACGCACCAGAATGCTTGGCGTCTTGTCGGGGAAGCTATCTAGCCTGGAGAAGGTCAGCTCACCCGATTGGACGGTGAATACGGGGCGCAGCCCAGTCATCTTGATGGTGCCGCCTTCCTGAGTGCTGATCTGGCGATCGAACATTGGACGGGCAGGTGTCCCTGCGAGCGCAATCTCGCCGGTCAAGGTCAGATCGGCAAGGTTGTTCTTGACCAGAAAGACTCCGGTCGTCCTGATCAGCAGCTCGAGGTCCAGGTTCTCGAGCAGCGGGAGTCCTTGCCAGAACGGGGTCGACCGTTCGCTGGTGCGGTTTCGTACGAACATGTCACCGGACCGGAGGAGCGGCTCAACGTAGCGACCGTGGACGATATCGACCAGTCCTTCGAGGCGTAGCTGTTCGGAGTCACCAGTGAGGACCAAGTCGGTGTTCAACTCCAGCTCCAGGACTCGGGGAATGCGATGAGACAGTCCACCGATCGTCATGCCAAGATACACGTCGGATGGGCGCCAGCTCGCGGAGAGCTGGACGGCGGCGCAGAATCCGTCAACGTCGCAGCGATCGGGATCGCCCCAGACTCTCACCGTGGCGTCGCCGAGGGCACCCGCGATCGGTTTGATGGCGATTCCGTCCGAGGACAGGCGGAGTTGTCCTCGGGAAAAAACGATTTC
>JAZDLZ010000681.1:0-6068 GCA_043801535.1 Pseudomonadota bacterium | reverse complement strand
ATGACCGGAAGAAAGAGCGAGGGAAAAAACGATATGGCCAAGAGAAGAGAAGAGAAGAGAAGAGATGGCGTTGCGTTGAGATATCCTGCCTGGCTTTCCCGATCCGCAAGACAGGCATCCGTCCTGGCAGTGCTTCTGTCTGTTGGTTGCCTAGGCGAAGAGGCCCCGCAGGACAATCTCTCGCCCGAACCAGACCTTGGCACCAGCGAGGCTGCCTGCGGAAGCTGCTCCTCGGTCTATTCGGCCGACTACACCTGCGCCCGAGTGCATCACGGCGTCTTCAAGAACAAGAGAGAAGTCTATCTGGGCGCACGTCGAGGCCTGCCGCCGGGACTCTACTCTATCGAGGTTGCCGATTCCGCCGGAAAACTGCTCGGCACCAGCCTTGGGGCGGACAACGAAACTCCAATTCAGGTTCTGGACGATGGTTCTCTGGCGGAATGCTATTGGGTAGGCGACCGGACTGTGAGCGAACAGACTGGCTGGCAAGGCTTCGACAGCAGCCTCACCGGAGAGTACGTGCTCACGATCACCCACAGCGGAACGGGCTACTCTGCCAGCGCTCGCTTTGCGGTTGGCTTCGACTACTCGATCGATACTTCGCTAGCCGTATCCCCTGCCGAATTGCCAGGCCTTGACCAAGGATCGCCCCGACCGATCGGGGTTGTCGTCGGTCCAGATGGCGGCCGCGACAGGTTCGTTGCCAATGAGGTGCTACTGCACCCCAGCAGTCCAGAGGAGCTGGTGTCATTCCTTGCCAAGTACAATGGCGCGGTTCTTCGCGACGGCATCACGATTCCTGATATCCCAGGAATTCCGCATCAAACACCGACAGAATCGTCCGGGTGGTTCCTTATCCGAATAGACGAAAGCACTTCTTCGCTCAGCGACCTTGCTCAGAATGTTGTTGCCGTCGGCGCCGAAGGACCTGTCGCTTTCTCTTCGGAACAGGCAGCTCGAACCACGGCTCTAGTAGCTCGCGAGGCGAGGGCGGGATTGGGTGTCGGTCCGAATATCCTCCTTCACCAAGACAATATTCCGGAGCATCCCGACGCGCCCCTCCTTGGAACCATCCCAACAAACATCGATGCGACTGATCTGCCTTTCATGGAAGACGTCGTAGATGCGTGGAGATACTTGGACTACAAAGGAATCCGAGTTCGGGGTTTGCCTCTCGCGGGGGAACGTCTTGTCCGGGAAGTTGTAGTCGCGATTGTTGACGGTGGCTTCGACCTCGATACCACTACCGGTTTGCCGAATCTAGGGAACACCGACTACTACGGCCCGTGGGGTGAGCGACCGTGGCAGATCAACATGGCAGATTTTGGCCATCCGGAGTACATGGACATCGCTGGCGGCGAGAACCCGGGCGACTGCGGAGAGAACAATCCCTGTCCTTGGCATGGCCAGGGTACCTTTGGAGTCGCGGCGGCCGCTCCAGGCAACTACTATGGATCAGCCGGAGTAGGTGGCCCGGTCACAACGCCGATGCTAATAAAGACGAGTCTTGATCTCTACGTCGTCGCCGATTCGATCCGGGTAGCGACTCTCTACGGAGCAGACGTGATCAATCTCAGTCTCAGCGGCGGTTGCGGCTGGTACAAATGGGTCTGCAACAAGGCGCCTGAGGATATTTATGAACATATGAATTGGGCCACCCAATTCGCATATCTTAATGAGTCTGTTACCGTGGCCGCAGCGGGCAATCACGCCATAAATCTGGATGACTGCGGTTTTGACTGGGACTACCTCAATCCCTTCGACACGAGCGAAGTACGGAAGAACATCTGTGACGCAATCCCTGTGGAATCGTCGTGGGTAATCGGCGTCGGCGCGGTGGACGACGATGACAACAACCTATACAATTGGGGACCGAATTCGGTTGACATTTGGGCTCACACCAATCTCCGTTCGACTACGATGCGCGACTCGATAGACGATGACGCAAACGCCACTGGCAAAGACGAGCTGTATCTTTTTGGCGGCACCAGTGCGGCAACTCCTTTTGTTTCGGGCACTATTGCCCTAATGAAGGCACTCAGGCCAACCCTGAACTACGATGCTGTCCTGCCGATAATAATCGACACCGCCAAGGCCAGCAGCGATCCGAAGGTTACAACGGGCATTATCCAGCCGCTGGAGGCGTTGAAGGCCGTCGATCCCAACCTAGTCCCAGCGGCGACGATCATGTATCCCGCAGATGGTGCAAGCATTTCGTACAAGACGCCCTACTACTTCTCAGCCGAGATTCGAGATCCGGAACAAGGGGCAGGATTGGATGGGATGCGCTACGCCTGGACAAACGAGTCAGATGGAAGCACCCTTTGCAGCGCGGCCAATGAATGGGAATGCGTCATGCAGATGCCCCAGTTGCCCATCGGCAAACATACGCTCAAGCTGACCGCGGTTGATCCGTTGTGTGGGGTGGGGGCGGATTCAGTGACGATCAACGTCGTGAATAGCCCGCCAGGCGCAAGGATTGAGGTTCCTGCCGACAGCTCTGTGTTCCATGCAAGCCAGAGTATCGTCCTGCGCGGCTCAGGCTACGACTATGAGGATTCCTTCCTCCCGGAATCTGCGCTTTCTTGGACTTCCAACCTGGACGGCTCGCTGGGGATTGGCAGCGAGTTGGCCGTGCGTCTGTCTCCCGGTGAGCACGTGATCACACTAGCCGTTACGGACTCAATCGGCGTATCCTCTAGCTTCAGCATTCAGATCGTCGTCACCGATACCAACGGCTACCCATCTGCGCACATAACTGCGTATCCTCTTCAGACGCTCCTCCCCGGTACCGAGTTGGTTCTCGAAGGAGAAGGCGCTGATCCTGAGGATGGCGTTCTCGGCGACGATAGGATGAAGTGGTACTCCAGCATCGATGGATTCCTCGGTACTGGCCGGAGCATCAAGGTCGTCTTGAGCGGGCCACAGCAACCCTGCAATCCGCAGGTCGTCTACCATGTTGTCGAGTTGGTTGCTACCGACGCATCTGGCAATAGTGCCAAGGACTCTGTTCTCGTTGCCATCGGACAGCAATGTTAGCGGCAAGAGTGAAAAGGCCTGAGTCTCGCGGACGATGGGGACTGAGGCTCCGGTTCGGTCTTCTCGTCGCCTTCTCCTTCCTTGGCTGTCTTGGGGATGATGATGACTCTGTGTCGTGTCCGGAAGGCTGGTCCCATGATGGGACACTCTGTGCGCCATCCGAAGACTACCTGGAGCAAGTGCGGCAAGAAATCGGGAGCGGAGCCTTCGGGTTTGCCCGGGCCGTCGAGGGAAACTGCGCGCCGAAGGTCAGCGCCTGCAGTTTCGCGGGCATGAAGGAGTGCACCGACTGGCTAGTATCCGGCCTTGCGATTGCCGCCTATCGTGACCGTGATATCAGAGACGAGCTTGATGGCACCAATCCCCCGTGTTTCAGCAAGCTCGAAACGACCGCGGAGCCCGTTGCCTCGGCTCATACCGATTCGCAAGGACGGTTCACCATGAGCCTTCCCACTGGAGAAACCTACACGCTCTTGGCGATGGATCCGCTCGATGGCTGCCCCCAGACTCTTGGCACAGGAGTTCTTGAAGAAGGAGCCCTCCGGAAAATTGTGTTCGTTTTCGATCACGGCGCCGACTAGTCGCGTCTAGTCACACCGTTTCGTTTTGGGGCAGTCGCGATCTGTCGCTGCAGCCCCACAAATGGCCGGTATTGTCTCCTACTCTAGGTGAAAAGATGATCTTGAGATTCCGAAGCTCCCTGGGACGACGGCAAAGTGCCCTTGCGGTGGTCATGCTGGCGACTCTCTGCGTTGCTGTTTCTGGCTGTCGCAAAGATTCTGCTCGCGCTCCAATAGACTCTTCGCCGACACAGGAACCGGATGCCAGCAGCCGTATCGACTCGGCGTCTGGTCTACCTGTCGACGGACAGCACTACGACGCAGCGCCTATTGACGCTTCCATCCACGATGCCAAGGCGGACGCGGCGTACCGTACCGACGCCGCGGCGGTCGATTCGGCGAATCCCGCTGATGCTGGGTACAGACCGTATCTTTCGGCGACAGTATGGGGGGAACGCGTCGATTTTGACCTCTCGCCGCATGCCACCTTCAGCGCTGACTTGGTATCAATGAACATCGCCGGACACACGCGCGACCAACGTCACCTGATCTTCTACACGTCCGGGATCACGACAGCGGGCAAGTACGAGTGCCGAACCGGTCAGATTTCGGCTGTCTACCTCATCCCCGGATCCAAAGTGCCCTTCAATGCGGACGTGGGCATCGGGAGCTGTGAAGTCGTATTCGACCATGTGCCTCTTGCCGTCGGCGAGAAGGCAAGCGGCTCCTTCGAGGCCAAGGTCGTGGAAGACGGCAAGGAGGGAGGCTGGGAGATTGCGCTCAGCAACGGCAAGTTCGACGTGATAGCCCAGTAGCCTTTCCCTCGCGAACCGGGTCGTAGCCGATGGAGCCGTCGCTCCGGAGGACTCCACGCTGACGCCATTGACCAGGTAGTATGGAACTCCTATCCCCCCCATACCCAAGCTCCCTCAGGTTGTAGCGGATGGCCTTCTTGAGCCGCGCTCCTTCAGCGAGGTGCGTCTCGCGCCATTCGCTACTCATCGTTTCACCGCCTTCGGCGCGAGCTCGGCCTCGATCTTCTCGACTGTCGGCAGACTGCCCCTTGAGATTCTCGGGAAGACGCACGACAATGCGAGTCTCCCACTCGGCCACGCCGATTCGGTTTCTGGATGGATGTCACGCAGCGCGTACTCGACCCGCAGCCGATTCTTCGATCGACAGAGCAGCAGTCCGATGCTCGGCTGATCGTCCTGGTGTTTTTGGGAAAGTCGTCCACCGTCGAGAGGTAGAAGTTCATCTTTCCGGCAAGCTCGGATTGGGGCGACGGCAACGAGCGAGCGAAGTTGGTGTTGCCTTTCCTTGGCGCGCGTGGGCCTTCTTCGCGATCTGCGCCTGTAGGACGGAACGGCTCGATCCGCTTGATGGCTGCCCCCAGACTCTTGGCACAGGGGTTCTTGAAGAAGGAGCCCTCCGGGGAGTTTGGTTCGTATTCGATCACGGCGCCGACTAGTCGTCGCTGGCGGAACGGAACTATCAGGGAGCGAGGGTGAGCCGACGGTGGGGCGCAGCGACCCGGTTGCGGTGGACGGCCGCGCTGTGCTATCTAGTCGGCGCTGCAATGCAGAACCGAGCAAGTACTGATGGCCCCCAGATCGGAGCCAGCCATGCATCATGATCTCTCCAAGGTCGAGGTGATTCTACAGCGCTATCCGAGAGACGAGTCTTCTCTGGTGATGGTGCTGCAGGACATCCAGTCGGAGTTCAACTACCTTCCCTGCGAGGCGCTCGAGATGGTTGCGGCGGCGCTGTCGGTGCCGCGCTCGCGGGTGTTTTCCGTGGCCACGTTCTACAAGGTGTTCAGCCTGAAGCCACAGGGAAAAACGATTATCCAGGTGTGCAAGGGAACCGCCTGCCACGTACGCGGCGCGCAGTTGCTCGAGGACGAGCTCGCCCGTCGTCTGGAGGTCGAGGTTGGAGGTACGACCAAGGATCTGGCGTTCACCTTGAGGACGGTCAACTGCGTCGGCGCCTGTGCGATGGCGCCGGTAGTGATTGTCGGCGAGCGCTATCACGGTGAGGTCAAGCCTGCCGAAATCGAGCGAATGCTCAAGAACGTCGGAAGGTCGGCTGGCTCGGTGCCGGCCGCCGAGATTCCGGCCGCCACGACTGCGGCCGAGGGGCAGGCGCTCCTCGGGACGTCGATGAAGTCTCCACGCGAGGTCATCGATCGCTCTGCGATAGCCGCGGAGACCCGTCGTTCGCTGCGCGGCAGCATTGTGGTCTGCGGCGGACCGGGTTGCCTGGCAGCAGGTGCCAAAGAGGTCCACGCCGCGCTCCACCACGAAGCAACCACGGCAGGCATCAACCTCCGAGTCGAGCTCGGCGAGTGTCGGCACTCGCCCGGCGAGCACCTGCTCACGCTCTCTGGTTGCCAAGGGTTGTGCCAGAAAGGTCCCCTCGTTCACGTCTTGCCTCAGGATACGCTCTACACGCAGGTTAAGGCCAGCG
>JAZDLZ010000673.1:0-2825 GCA_043801535.1 Pseudomonadota bacterium | reverse complement strand
CGGCCGAGAGGATGATGGACGCGCATGACGAGACGCTGAGGAAGCTCGCCAAGTGACGGTCGAGTCGCCCGAGTTCCTCGACCTCGAGGATGTGCTCGAGTTGCACGCGCTGCAGCTCGCCCGCTACGGCGGCGTCGACGGCCTCCGCGATCGGGGGCTGCTCGAGTCGGCCCTGGCGCAGCCGCAGGCGACCTTCGACGGCGCATTCGTCCACGACGGCCTCTTTGTCATGGCCGCCGCGTACCTCTTTCACATCGTCCAGAACCATCCCTTCGTCGACGGCAACAAGCGCACGGGGCTGCTCGCCACCCTGGTGTTCCTCGATCTGAACGGCATCTCGATCACCCACGGATCACCAGGCCTCTACGAGCTGACCCTCGGGGTCGCCGAGGGACGGGTGACCAAGACCGCGGCCGCCGAGACGTTGCGGCGGATCGCGCAGGGCCACTGACCCTTCGAGGTGCATGGTGCCGCGGACCGTCACCGAACGTCCGGTCATTCGCTGCGCCATCTACACGCGCCAGTCCGTCGCTCGCGAGACCGACCCTCACGTCCTGCGACGTCCAGCGCAGCCTCTGCGAGGCCTTTGTCGGCTCGATGCAGTTCGAGGGCTGGATCTGCCTCGGCGAGCTGTTCGACGATGCCGGGGTCGAGCTCACCGTCTCACCGTCGTCGCGAGCGGACACGATGGCGGAGGCTCGGTGCTCACGGGCTTCCTCAACAACGTGCTCGCCGCCTTCGGCGAGCTCGAGCGCGACCTCATCGGGGAGCGACTGCGCAACCCTTCGTATTCTTGATTTTCAAGCTTTAGCCCACTGGTTCCAGCAAGAAGGCGAAATAGCGTTCCGCAGGCTCGGCGAGCCGCATCTCGGCGCCGCAGTCATCGCAGGCTGCGGGCGGCAGTGTTGGAGAGCTGCCCACGGATGTGATCTTGACCAAGGCTTCCATCTCTTGGAGGCAACGCGGACATTCGATAGGTACGAGAACGGAACGAACAGCGAGATGCTTGGCGAGGTCTGGCAGGATGTTGAGCTGGGAAACTACCGCCGGCGAGCAACGCTCGGCCTCGAATACTGCCGCACCGTCGAGCTCCTCGAGAAAGGTACACAGCGCCTCGACTCCGAGCGAGTTCATCCGTTTTACCCCGGCGAGATCCAAGACCACCGGACCGCGCAGGAGTCGCAGCTCGCCAAAGGAGGCCAGCTCGGTAATCTCACCGTAGAGAACGACCTGGGTCGCGCCTTGGCCGTTTGCTATCCTCCAGTGAAGCATGGGTCCATGTATTCTAGCCCTGCTGAGCTGGGGATCAAGCGGCTGATTCCAGCTCCAGCTCTTGACTTCGAGGTTTCCCAAAGAACGGGAGTCGTTTGACTCTGAATCCCAGTACAATAGCGGCTGCTTAGCCGACTTAGCAGGAGGGCTGAGGGAAGGAGGTACTGGTTGCTCGACAAAGCGCGCAGACCGCTGTGCTTGACCGCAAGTCACCGCTGCCAGGAACAGTCAGCAGGCCGACAGGGAGAATGACGATAGCCGAGACACCGCCGGGAAGACGATCGCACCAGCCAGAGGGGGAGGCGGACGGCTGCGAGGCTGGCGCCAGCCAAGGGAGTCAGGAGAGTCGAGAGCGTTGCGGATCGGAGCCAGGAAGGGGGTGCGAGCAGCTCGAGCCCGAGCTTGCCGGCGCCCGTGCCAAGCGTACGGAAGCGGTGACCGATTTCCAGGTGCCGCCTTCGTTCGACGCCTGGAGACGTAGATCTCGCAGGAGAAGCGGCGGTGAGAGGATCGATGCCGGTGCTGGCAATTGGCGTGGCGGCAGCAGTGGCGGCGACAAGGGTGCCGGTGGGGGCGAGGGAAACCTTCTTGTGCCCGATACGATGGTCGATCATTTCCGGGTGGTGCGACTCGTCGGTCGCGGAGGCATGGGCGAAGTCTACCTCGCGCGCGACACCTTGCTGAATCGCCGGGTCGCGCTGAAGATCGTGAATCCTCGCTTTCTCGATTCCGACGAGGCGGTGGCGCGCTTCATGCGCGAAGCGCAGCTCACTGCGGGCTTTAGCCATCCGCACATCGTCACAGTTTTCGCGGTGGGAAAGCACGATGGCCGGCCGTATCTGGCGCTGGAGTATCTCGAAGGACAGAATCTCCGGCAGCGCATGGACGAAGAGCGGCCGGGCGTGCGGGAGTCGCTGCGGATCGTGCTGGCAATTGCCCAGGCGCTGGTCGAGGCGCACAGCCATCGGGTGCTGCACCGCGATCTCAAACCCGAGAACGTGGTCCTGGCCAAGGATGGCCGGCTGCGTCTGGTCGACTTGGGCTTGGCAAAAGTACGCGCGGCAGTCACTGGCAGTCGGAACACGATTCGAGAAGAAGATCAAGACAAGAGCCAGGATTGGGACAGGCAACAAGACGAAGGTCGCGATCGAGACCGCACGACAGAGCGAGAGCAGAACGGAAGCCTGCAGCGGAACCGATGCCGAGTAGATCGAGATCGCTCCAGAGACTCGGATAGCGACGGCAGATTGGCCGGCGGAGGCGATAGACCTTGGCATAGTCCTGGTCTCGGGTCCGCGTGCTACCACTCTACTGCGGCCGGGACAGTGCAGGGCACGCCCGCATACATGGCGCCGGAACAGTGGCGGGGCGAAGAGTGTAGCGAGGCGACGGATATTTGGGCGCTCGGGGTGGTGCTGCACGAGCTATTGATTGGCCGGAGGCCATATCAGGGAAAGAGGGCGTTCGTAGCAACGTTGGTAATGGGTGCTGAGCCGGTGCGCTCGCTGGTACCGAGCCAGGAAATTCCGGCGGAGCTGACGGAGCTCGTGGGT
>JAZDLZ010000664.1:0-5509 GCA_043801535.1 Pseudomonadota bacterium | reverse complement strand
GGCATGGCCTCTACTTTGATGTGGCACATGCTTCGGTAGACGTGGGCAAATGGCATAGGGAAGGACAATACCTAGTATTTGAAGGCCAACTCGTTCATGCGTCATATCGCATTGCTGGCAAGACTGGCGAGACAAGCAAGGGAACCTGTAGGCTTAAGGGAAAAAAGAAAGGACGTATTGCAGCCTCCATCGTGATGCCAGGGGAAAAAGGTTCCGCTGACGAGCAGTTTGTTCCCCTCAGAGGGTTGTCGAATCTCGACGAAGCAAAGAAGGAGATCGGGAATCTGATTGAGTACTATTGGCAGCATCCAGACGACGGGGTCGTCATTTCGCCCTAATGCTTCGTCTCGTCTTCATTCCAAACCACGCGCGGGGCGATGCCAAGCCCAGCACCGCTACTCCGGTGCGAAGCCCTTGTCTCATTGCTGGCTCGCCAAGCGAGCGCAATGCAATAGCGTACGTCCATTTCGTGACTGGTAGTCCAAAGGAGGTATGACCGAGATGACGAGAATAGCGATTGAAGCGCGGAAGCTGGTGGCTGTCTTGTTGGCTATTGTTGGTGGATGCACGACGGATGACACCGTTCACGGGACAGACGTCGATGCCCGCTGGCAGGCCGACTCGACCAGCCAAGTCGATGGTGGTGCAGCCGATAGTAGTGCGGCCGATGGTTGGTGCCAGCCGACAACGTGCAAGGAGCAGGGGAAGAACTGCGGGACGATTTTCGACGGATGTGGCGGGACTCTGAATTGCGGGGATTGCACGTCGCCGGAGAGCTGTGGTGGCGGTGGAATCGCGAACGAATGTGGTCTGCCGCCGCCAAGCTGCATGGGTCTCGCTCTGACGTGCGGTCCGACCGGGACGGAGGATTGCTGCGAGAGTCTGTTGGTAGAAGGTGGCGCATTCTGTCGCAGCAGTGATTCGGCTTACCCTGCGACGGTGAATGATTTCTTGCTTGACCGATACGAGATCACGGTTGGCCGGTTCAGGAAGTTCGTCGAGGCAGGCATGGGCACCCAGGAGAGCCCGCCCATGGCTGGTGCCGGAACGCACCCGCTGATCGCTGGCAGCGGCTGGGACCCGGCCTGGAAGGCGAATCTGCCGGTGGACAGCGCGGAATTCAAGACGGCGCTCAATTGTGACCCTTCCCGTCAGACCTGGACCGACACTGCTGGCGCGAACGAGAGCCTGCCGATGAACTGCCTCAACTGGTACGATATCTTCGCCTTTTGCGCCTGGGATGGAGGCCGGCTGCCGACCGAGGCGGAGTGGAACTACGCTGCTGCGGGTGGCAGCGAGCATAGATGGTATCCGTGGGGAAATGCGGCGCCGGACGGAACGTTCGCGGTCTACGATTGCCTCGGAGACGGCTCCGAGGCTGGTAGCTGTGCTTTCTCCGATATCTTGGTCGTTGGCTCGCGTTCGCCCAAGGGTGACGGCAGGTGGGGGCAATCCGATCTGGCAGGGAGTCTCTTCGAGTGGACGCTGGACTGGTACGCTGACCCGTACTCGATGGTCCAGTGCTCCAACTGTGCGAACATGGTTCCATCAACCTGTCGTTCTATTCGTGGCGCGTGCTACTTCAGCGAAGCCGACAGCCTGATTACGTCGCGTCGCCTGGAGTTCTTCCCGCCGGTCCGGGTGAATAGCGGCGGCGGCATTGGCGGACGGTGCGCGAGGAATGCCCTTTGACGTGGGCGCCGAGCTCATGAACCCATGACCACCGAATGCTGCTAGCCTTGAGCGGTCGACACCGGGCAACCTCGTCGCGCCGACAGTGATGCTTCTCTCTCGTCTAACCGTGCGGGTGGCAGCGCTCCTCCTTCTCCTCGTCGTCCCGCCCCCTCCCTAGCCCAAGTCTCGCCCACCAAGTCCCTGTCGCCGACGGACAGCGCCTCGAACAACGTATTCAGCGGCCAGGTCGAGCACTCGGTGCCGATCGTGGTGTGCCTGCTTGGCACTACCAGCGAGGGCAGGCTGGAAGCGGACGGCAAGATCGCGGCGTGGTTGGAGCAGCTCGCGATGGTTGTCGTCGGTGAGCTTGGGTGCCAGAGCACGATGGCGGTAAGATCTCCCAGAGTCCGGTTGTGGAGCAAGCTGCACTTGAGATACTTTCGCCGCTTGTCTTGCTCAGGAGGAGGAGATGGTTTCGACGAAACGACAGCCACAATTCGCACTGCTAGCATTGCTACTGGTTGCGGTGACTGGGGCGTGCAGCTCCACTCATCAACCTCGTGACGAGAACGAAATCCTGGTCTCGCAAAAGGCGCTGGCGGGCGAGTGGGAATCGTTTGGCGAGATGCCCCATCGTATCGGTCACACGGCAACTCTGCTACCGTCTGGCAAGATTCTGATAGCGGGTGGTCTGAGCGCATCCTATCCGGACGACACGACGTCCGCGCTGCTCTTCGAGCCGGCGACAGGTGCCTGGAGCCCGGCAGGGTCGATGGCGGGGATTCGCTGTCGCGACCACACGGCGACCCTTCTTCGGTCTGGCAAGGTCGTCGTCATTGGTGGCCATTGCGACAACAGGGCCATTCCCAGTATTGAAGTCTACGACCCAGTGACGAACACCTGGAGTCTGGCGGGCGACTCGACGGAATCCCGGTGGCATCACACGGCAACGCTCCTGCAGTCGGGCGAAGTGCTCATTGCGGGCGGCTTCGACGAGAATGGTGCGCTGGCAAGAACCAGTGTATTCGACCCTGTGGCCGGCATCTTGAGTACCGTTAGCTCTATTGCCAGGGTGCGTGCCGTACATTCGGCGACGCTGCTGCCATCGGGCAAGGTCCTGGTCGCCGGTGGTTCGGATGGCTGGGTCAGCTTTGCCGACGCCGAGTTATTCGATCCAGCGAAGCGAGCTTGGAGCGACGCCGGCACCATGACGGTGGCTCGCGCCAGCCACGCGGCGGTGTTGCTGCCATCGGGCAAGGTACTTGTTGCCGGCGGCTGGAACAACGATGCACCTTTGGCCGGCACGGAGATCTACGATCCTGCGACCAATACCTGGACCGCGGCGGGCACGATGCTAGAAGCACACACAGGCCAATCGGCAGTCTTGTTGCCAGGAGGGGCGGTCTTGGTCTCCGGGGGTTTCTACCAGGACTGGACAACCTCATCTACCGACTATGTCCATTCTGGACCGGAGCTCTACGAGCCAGCGAGGAATGCCTGGCGCCGGGCAGGTTTTATGATGAGCCATCGCCAGTACAACACCACCACGTTGCTGGACGACGGCAATGTGTTGGTAATCGGTGGCGAACAGGCCCCGATCGAAGATGGTTCGACCGCGAGCTCGGCCAATGCAGAGATCTACGATTCGGAGACCAACGTCTGGACCGTGTTCGGGTCCATGGTACAAGGTCGCGGTGACCATACGGCAACACTGTTACCGTCGGGCAAGGTCTTCGTGACAGGTGGGACCGCAGCCGACAAAGCAGAGTACTACGATCCAGAGACGAACCGGTGGAGCATAGCCAGCGATGTGTGGCAGAGGCACCGTGGCCACATCGCCACACTGCTGCCGTCGGGTAGAGTTCTGATTGCTGGCGGTGACATTTCTGCCCAGTACGAGAGCACCGACTACACCTATGATGCCTGGCTCTTCGATCCTGCCGTGGATGGCTGGTACAACGGAGGATACATGGTCACCGAGTCAGGATGGCATGCAGCGGTTCTCCTATCGTCGGGGAAAGTCCTCGTGACAGGTGGCCTGACAAAAGGCTACGGTTACTACTCAACAGACTATTACTCCCTCGCCGGCGCGCAGGTCTTCGATCCGGACGACAATGATTGGAGGGCTGTCAGCTCGATGGCCCGAGACCGCTATCTCCACACGCTGACGCGTCTCCAGTCTGGCGTGGTGTTGGCCATCGGTGGTGTGCACTTCGACACTCGCAACCAGACTCACGAAACCCTGATCAGCGCGGAGCTCTACGAACCCGAGCAAGAAACCTGGAGAAACGCTAGCTCGTTGTCCCAACCACGGGCTGGCCACACGTCTACACTGCTGCAGTCGGGGAAAGTCCTGGTGGTGGGCGGCTTCTATCGAAGAGGCGACAACACCATCGCCAATACAGCCAGCGCGGAGCTCTACGACCCGCTGACAGACTCCTGGAGCACGGCGCACTCGCTTGCTCAGCCCCGAGCCTATCACACTGCGACACTTCTGCCGTCGGGCATGGTCCTCGTGGTCGGAGGCAGCAACGACAGCACTGACGCGAACAGTGGCCTGACCGATGTCGAATTGTACAATCCCTCCTCGAACACCTGGAGCAGCGCCAAGCCACTGGAGCGCGGTCGTGCTTCCCATACTGCAACGCTGCTCGCATCGGGCAAGGTGCTGATTGCCGGTGGAACCGACGGCGGAGCGGGGGCCAGCTTCGCTCTCTACGATTCGGCTACCCCGAGCTGTGAATCGCTCGCTGCCGGCACACCCTGCGGTGTTTGCCGAGCCTGTGACGGCGCGGGCGCGTGCAAACCGGCGCCATCCGAAGCGAGCTGCGGTATCTGCGCCGCGTGCGACGGCGCGGGAAACTGCAGCGTCGTCCCGGAGAGTGACGCCGCGTGCGGCATTATCGATTGCGACGCGCTCGACACTCCGTGCCGGGACTTCGCTGATCTGGTGGCGGGCCAGTTGTGCCGCGCAGGGTGTGTGCAAGACCGCCAACGACAGCGCCGGATGCTCTAGCTATGTCGATGCTCCTGCCGGAACGAGCTGCGATCAGTGCGCGATCTGCAACGGCAACGGAAACTGCGATCCTCTGCCCGATGGTGCCTCGTGCGATAGCCTCTATTTCTGTTCGATCCGCGACACTTGCCACGGCGGTATCTGCGTGGCTGGCTTTGCCCGCGATTGCTACGACAACAATCCGTGTACGGCCGACTCTTGTGACGAAGAAGAGGCAACCTGCTACAGCTCGCCGCTCGCAAACGGAGGCCAGTGCTCGACGGCTACTCTGTGCGGTGGCCAGTGCATTGACGGCAAGTGTGCCGGCGGCACACCCGTCGATTGCGCGGACGACAATCCATGCACTGCAGACACCTGCAATCTGACCAGCCTCGAGTGCGTCCATGCCAACGTTCCCGATGGCACAAGCTGTGACGACGGGGACGAGCTCACCAAGGACGACATGTGCATCGCCGGAAGGTGCGGCGGTATGCTGGCAACGGTTGATGGTGGCTCGACAACCACCGACGCGGGCCCCGGCGGCGATGACGGTTCGACTATCGCCGACGCGAGCCCCGGCGGCGACGGCGGCTGCTCATGTAGCGTGTCTCGTGGCAGGGAGAAGACTTCCTGGCTCGGAATCATGGCGGGCCTGGCGCTCGTTTTTGTGGCTGGCGCGGTTCGCCTCACCCGTTCTGAGTCCCTGAAGAAAGCGAAGGGCGTCAAGGAAGTTGCTCTTGCCAGCGGCGTTCACACCGACGAGCAGAGTCGTTCGCCCGAGAGAGATTGCCTGGTCTGCGAAGCTCTTGAAGTCGATGAGATGAAGACGAGTCAGCATCT
>JAZDLZ010000189.1:0-5233 GCA_043801535.1 Pseudomonadota bacterium | reverse complement strand
GTTCGGGCTGCCATCACTGCCCCGCGACCAGCCTCGGCCGACAGGATGTCGCGGCCTCCCCGATGCTTCCCGTCGCCCTGGCAGTGTCCGTCGCGGCAGTCGCCGCCGTCCTTCAGTCGCTTGGCATTCTCGACGAGCAATGCCCGCACCTGGAACGGGCCAAGACTCGGGTTCGCGGCGAGAACCAGCGCAACGACGCCCGTTACTTCTGCCGCTGCCTGAGAGGTGCCAGCATAGTAGTAGTAATGGAAGTCCGTTGGATCTCCGGGCGAAAAAGTCTGGGCCAGGATCGCTTCCGGCCAGCCATCGCCATTGGCGTCGCCGGTGATGGTGCCGGACGGAGCAAGAACGTCGAGCCGGTGCGAATGATTGGAATACGGGGCGAGGCGAAGCTCGCCAACGATGTCCGCCCATTCGTCGCCGTGGCGCTGCGACACCCGGAAGTCATCGGGCAGGTCGCTCCCACCCACGGCAATGACGTCGCGGAACGCCGCCGGATAGCACACGATTGGCTCGCCGTGGTTTCCGGCAGCGGCGACCATCACCACCCCTTGCGACGTCGCATAGTCCACGGTGGTCTGCAGCAGGAACGACGGGAAGTACGTTGGCGGGAACGACAGCGACATGTTGATCGCGTCGGCGCCGCTGCTCGCCGCGAAGAGGATTCCTTCGGCGAGACCGAGCTCGGTGCCGGAATTGTTGCCATCCAATACTTTCACCGGCATCAGGGCAACGCCGGGAGCGATGGCAGCGATGCCGCTGCTGGCAGCGATTACGCCGGCAACGTGGGTTCCGTGACGCTGATCGTCGTTGGCATGGTCATCGTCGTTGACAAAGTCGTAGCCAGCAATGAACTCGACGCCGGCCAGGGTCGGTGCAAGCGCATAGACTCCCTTGCTGTCGCTGTAGTCTTCGTAGGCAATACCAGTATCGAGTACTGCGACGGTGGTGCCGGCGGCGCTCGCATTCCATTCGTCAGGTTCGATCCCCATTGCCCACAGATTCCATTGCCGGCTCACCAAGTCCGCATCGACCGCCTGGTCCGCAACCGTGGCGCCGGTCATTACGTGATTCAGAGCGGCTTCCATGACCCGAGGATCCTGGCGGAGGAACTGCAAGGCATGGTCCCGCACCGCCGCGCCCGCATCTGGCAACCGCACCAAGAAATACCCAGACAACGGGGCCTGCAGCTCCACGGTGCCGCCGGCCGCCTCGACCGCGGCCAGCACATCGACGTCGGGAACACCGGCTGCGAACCGAACCAGAATCTCGTCCGCAACCACCAATCCCGAGGCTGTTTCGACCAGCGGCTTGCCGTGGATCCCAAACGGCGTGCGCGGCCCGACCGAGTAGCTCAAACCATTGGCCGCCATGCTGCTCAACCCCGTTCCCATTCCCGAACCCAACCCGACCTCCTGTTGCTCGACGGGCGGCACACCGTCGGCCGAGCAAGAGGTCACTAGCGGCATCGGAGCAAGCAGCATCAATGAAAGCGGAAGGCGTACGAAAAGGCCAAGACGGCGGGCGGCACCAAGACGACAGTTCGAGCTTCTGGCTAGGGTTCGCATGGTTGACCAGTCAACAAGCAACGACCGTGCCCACCAGCGAGCTTGCCAGTGCGCCAGTAACTAGCGAGAATGCTTGACGAGATACAGTAGCGTGCAGAAGGTAGCGCCAGCGCGCCGTCGAGTGCGTGGCAAAAAAACCACGGTGCTCCTCACGTTCGATACCGGCTCATGAGCTGCGCATAGTTGACCCAGGAAAGCGTAAGCCAACATACAATCTGGGCTGTGGCAGCAACACCACAGCATGCGGTCATCTTGCCACACGACAAGACGCCAGCCAGCCAGCCAGCTTGGCTGCTCGGGGTGCCGAAGAGATCTAGGCCCAGAGCTAGAGGGAGAGGCGGAGGGAGCTGAGCTAGAGGTGGAAGGAATCGTCGAGGTGCAATATGATGCCGCCGCGCAGCATTGCGCGGGCTGACCAACCGATGGAACAGACGTTTGCGATTGCCGCCCTGTGGATCGGGTTGGCGCTCATTGCCACCTTTCTCGGCGCGCGCCTGAGAGTCTCGAACGCCCTGATGGAGATTTCCGTCGGCATTGCAGCGGGAGCAGTGGCGACCCGATTCTTTGGCGGCGAGGCACTCGGCGCGAAGCTGCCTTGGTTGGCTTTCGTCGCCGGAACCGGCGCGGTGATGCTCACCTTCCTCGCTGGGGCGGAGCTCGACGCCGACACGATGCGTGCCAAATGGAAAGAGGTGTTGACCGTCGGTCTGGTGAGCTTTGCCGTACCCTTCCTCGGCTGCGCGGCCATCGCGCGATTCGTCCTGGGCTGGTCGCCGGCATCGAGCTGGCTGGCAGGCATCGCTCTCTCGACAACCTCGATGGCGGTGGTCTATGCCGTGATGCTCGAGACCGGCTTCAACAAGACGGACTTTGGCAAAGGGATCCTCGGCGCCTGTTTCGTGACCGATCTCGGAACCGTCATCGCCCTGGGGCTGATGTTCGCCCCGTTCACCTGGAAGACCATTGTCTTCGTTGCCGCCTGCGCGTCGGCTTTCGTCCTGCTACCTGTCATTACCCCCCATCTCGTCAATCACTACGCCAACCGCACCGCGGCTTTTCGGACCAAATGGGTGCTCTTCATTCTGTTCGGGCTGGGCGCGCTCGCCTTGTGGGCAGGAAGCGAGGCAGTGCTCCCCGCCTACATCGTTGGGATGCTGCTTTCCAAACATCTCTCGAAGGACCACCAGTTCATCCGGCGGCTGCGTACCCTCACGATCGGCTTCCTGAGCCCGTTCTACTTTCTCCGGGCAGGATCGCTCGTCTCGATCCCAGCGCTGGTCGCGGCGCCGTTGGTCTTTCTGGCGCTCTTCGGCGGTAAAATCGGCACCAAGATATTCGGGCTAGCTCCCGTTGTCGGCGCATTCAGAAAGGACTCCAAGGAGCGCTGGTACTACACCCTCATGATGTCGACCGGACTGACCTTTGGAACGATCTCGGCGCTCTTCGGCCTTTCCCACGGCATCGTCTCCCAGGAACAGTATTCACACCTGGTCGCCGTCGTCATTGGCTCTGCAGTGGTGCCCACGCTGATCGCGGGCGCAGTCTTCCTGCCTCGCCACCTCTTGACACCTCGAATTCAGGCCGATGCCGCCGCCGCCGAGGACCCCACCCAGCCGGAAACACAGCACAGGGTAGCTGCTGGCTAGCCGACTATTCTCAGCATCAGAGTCTTCTCGACCACCGCTGGCAAGTCGTCGATCCGATCGAGCGCGCTTCGAACGTCTTTCTCGAGGGCAGTGTGAGTCAGCGCCACGACTGTTGCCGCAACTCCTCCTCGTTCGCGCTCGCCCTCTTGGATGAGCTGGGCAATCGAAACTCGCTGGCCACCGAGAATAGTGGCAAGCTGACCGAGCACACCGGGCTGGTCGAGCACCCGGAATCGCAGATAGTAGGCAGAGTGGAGGAGCCCGATTTCGCGCACTGGCCGTTTGGCCAGAAAGGGCCATTGGCCTCTCGAAGCGGTCGTGCTCGCGCCCGCCGCCTGTTCGATGATGCTCCGTGACACCTCGATCACGTCGGAGACCACGGCAACGGCGGTCGGCATCATGCCCGCCCCTCGTCCGATGTACAGCGATTCGCCGAGCGCCCGGCTATTCACGCATATCGCGTTGTTGGTGCCCCCTACCGAGGCGAGCAAATGCCCTTTCTCGACCAACGCCGGATGAGCTCGCGCCTCCACCCCGTCACGGTGAGCGCGCGCCATCACGATGGGCTTGACTGCGTAGCCAAATCGATCGGCGTAGACGAAATCTGTGGGCTGGAGAGCACTGATGCCCTCGGTATGAATTTCGTCCGGCCCGATTCTTCCTCCGAAGGAGAGAGTCGCCAGGATCGCCAGTTTGTGGGCCGCGTCTATGCCGTCGATATCCAGTCTCGGATCGGCCTCGGCATAGCCAGCCGCCTGCGCCTCGGCGAGCGCCGAGGCGAAAGACTGTCGCTCCTCCGCCATTCTGGTGAGGATGTAGTTCGAGGTGCCATTGACCACGCCCCACAACGCCTCGATCCGGTCCGAAGCCAATCCTTCACGAAGGGCCCGAATCACTGGCACGCCACCGCAAACGGCAGCTTCGAAGTGAATACCGACACACCGCTCTCTTGCTGCCGAGAACAGCTCCTCTCCGTGAAGGGCCAGGAGCAGCTTGTTGGCAGTCACCACCTGGCAGCCACGGTCGATCGCCCGGAGCACGATGTCTCTGGCCGGATCCTCGCCGCCCATCGTTTCGACAACGACGTCTACGGACTGGTCATCGACGACCGATCGCCAATCAGTGGTCAACTGTCCCGGTAGAACATCGACCTGCCTCTGCTTGCCAGCGTCACGTACGGCGATCCGACGAACCACTACCCGTGCTCCGAGTCTGGCCTCTATCGTGTCGGCGTTTTCCCGCAGCAGCCTCACAACGCCGCTCCCGACATTGCCCAGCCCCAGCAGGCCCAAACCGATCTCTCGCAGTGCATTCATCCTATTTCTCCGAACGTGGCTTGCGTCGCACCGGCTGGAGAGCCACCTCGAGTATCCGTTCCTCACCTGGCAGCATGGGAGGAATCTCCGCCCTGCCGTCACGAAACCCTCGTCGAATGAGCATTATCACGTGAGGCTGGCCAGGACTGATCTCGATCTCCAGCGGCGTTTCGCCTTGCCTGCGTCCGTCGAGGAACACCAGCACTTTCTCCTGGCCACGCAGCACCAACCGAGGCGCCGCGTCCCGTGCCGGAGCAGAGGAAGTAGGCGGAGACAACGGTGATGATGTTGGTGTCGACGAAGTCGAAGCTGCCGGCGAGCCAGAGGTCGAGGTGGCAGCCGCTGGAGAAACGGAGGCAGGAACGAGGGCCGCGGCAGGCGCCGAGGTCGCACCAGCAGCCGGCGCGGAGTCTCGAGAGCCAGAACCAGCGACGGACGCGACGGAACCGGCGGAACCAGCGGAACCGGCGGCAACAGCCACGCCGGCCGCTCGTTCTTCCCGAACGGATAGCCCGGTTCCTCCTGTTTGCCAGAGAACCAGCAGTCCAGCAGCCAGAGCAACTACGATGGTCGCTGCCAAGAGTGCCCTGCGCTGCCGCAGGCGGCGGCGTCCGGTGGCGGTAGCCGAACCATCGTCGCCGCTCGAACAATCGGCCATCGAAACGCTCGGATATGCCCCGATCGGTGCTGCCATTGCAGATTC
>JAZDLZ010000578.1:0-2098 GCA_043801535.1 Pseudomonadota bacterium | reverse complement strand
GGCATGAAGACGTGCCCGAGGCGGACAAGATGGAAGAGCGCGGGTAGGAGCATCGCTGCCGCGCCGAAAAGACCGCAGTACGCCAGTTCTCGTGGCGTGATCGACCGGACCTGCGGCAAGCGACTCGGTTTCACGAGCAGCTCCGATTGTTTCGACGGATACGCATGCGAGTTGTCGACCATACTACTCACCTCGATGCCAGTCACTCAAGGAGGAGGAGAGCGAAACCACTGGCGTTTCCGCCACGGTGGGGCTGTCGGTTGTTGGTTCATTCGGCGCTCCCGAGCCGCAATCCAACCAAGACGTTGAAGCCAGGCATCGTGTATCCTTCGACGTAGGCGTTGCTCCGGTTGAGGACATTGCGCAACACGAGGTACGGTTCGATGGCGAGCCCACCGCGCCCGCCGAGTCCACCGAGCCCATGGTGCTCCCCGTTCTCCCCGTTCTCCCCGTGCCCCCGACCCCCGTGCCCCCCGTGGTCACCGGGTTTGGAGCCAGCCTTCCCGTAGCGGTGGCGCACCGTCAGATCGATCGTCCACACGTCGTCGATTGGATGGCGCGAGTAGTCGGCCATGTAGAGGCCGTGCACCCATTCCCCGCCGAGACTGGCGGCCAAAGAGTGGGCACCGAGGTGGTGGCTGGCATCGATGGTGAGGTTGGCTTTGGCGCTTGGATTCTGCCTGGTATGGCGGCCAACGTCTTGCCAGTTTCCCGTCAGGAAGATGGACACTGGCCCGATCCTTTTCACCGCCAGCGCTCCTTCCACGCCCCACACGGTAGCATGGCCGATGTTGACGACTTCGGCGCTGGGCCAGACGCCAAAGTACTTGATGAGGTTCTCCGCTGCAGTTCGGTATCCGGCGCAGGACAGCTCGAGGTGCGGGGAGCTGTAGCTCGCCCCCAGATCGGTGTTGTGCGCAACCTCTGGTCGCAGCGTTGGATTGGCAGTAGGAAACGGAAGGTACAGCTCGCGGATCGTTGGCTGGCGATAGTTGCGGGCGAAGCGGGCACGGATGGCAAGATCATCGCGGATTCTCCAACGCGCTCCGCCTTTGTACAGGAAGACGAATCCGTATTCGGTACTGAAAAGCTCGCGAGCTCCGAGCACGACGTCGAATCGATCGAACAGGTCGAGACTGAGCTGGTGGTAGAGCGACAGGTCGGCGATCCCCCTCACTGCAGGCTGTTCGCCAGTGATCCGGTTCGTCACTTCGCCGCCCACGTGCTTTGCCTCGATCCCGAGAACGAGCCTCGTCGTGCGGTGGACAGCGAGGTCTAGCTCAGCCTGGCCGCCGCCAACGTGGTCGGTCGCGTGGAAACCGTCGTAGAGCCGGTGGAGACCGAGGTTGCCGTGGGAGATCACGTTGAAGCGGGCGGCTCCGCGTCGCCAGTCGAGCTGCAGCGAGGCGTTGTCACGCCACACGTCGTACCAGTGGTCGGCATACGGATGAGTGACAGACCCGGGGTCGCCGCCGGTGAGATGGACGGCCTTGTTTCGCAGCGCCAATTTCAGGTCGGGGCCGAAACGATAGCGCGCGGCGATCGTTCCGACGACCACCTTGCCACCTGCGCCAATCCGATGGCCATCGGTCGAGAGCGCATGAAAGGCGGCTGCGGCATCCCACGACTCGAATCGAGCAAGTGCCGAGACGGTCTCGCGCAGAGTCGCGTAGCTGCCGAAAGCCGAGTCGCCGACGATCTCGTATCCTGGTCGATCGCGCCATCGGTTGCGCAGCACCACCACCCCGCCCATGGCGTTGGTTCCGTAGAGAACCGAGTCGCCGCCCTTGATCACGGCCACCTCGTCGGTCAAGAAGGGAACGTAGGCATCGGGGATTGGATGGCCAAAGATGCCCTGAAAGTCGGGCACGCCATCCTCGACGACCAGCACCTGCGAGCTCGGGCTTCCGCCAAGACCGCGGATGTGGATTCCGCCCGACGCTCCGCTGGCCACGCCGTGTATCGCTCCTCGGCCTGACACGTAGACGTCGGCTGCGCGCTGTGATACCGCCTCGAGGGTGCTTGGTCGGGAGCTATCCCGTAGCTGATTCCCGTCAACCACGGTCGCATCTTGGGTAGCATCCCTGGCGAGCGGTCT
>JAZDLZ010000572.1:0-10126 GCA_043801535.1 Pseudomonadota bacterium | reverse complement strand
GGTCGCCACGGACAAACGCTGCCCTGGCTCCCACCCGCTGGGCTTCGGCACGCTGGGTGCGGGCCTCGGCTTCGCGCAGCTCGGCACGCTCCTTCTGCACCCGCGTCTCCCGTTCTCGCCACAGCGACACCACCGCCACTGTTGCCAGGAATGCCATGATGCCAGCGACAAACACTCGCCTGCTTCGCCGTTGTCGCTGTTCCCTGCGCAACCCAGCCTGTACGAACTGCGCGACCTGCTCGGGCACATCAGCCGCCAGTCGCTGATGCCGCGCCAGCTTTCGCCTGGCATCGACCAGTGCATCACCCTGCCACACTTCGTCGTCCCGCTGCCCTCGCTGATGCCACAGCTCTGCTGCGCGCCCGATCTCGGAAAGGAATACTCGTTCTTCTTTGCTCTCCTCGAGCCATCTGGCGAACCGTCTCCAACTGCGAATCAGCGACTCGTGGGTCAGCTCGACCACCGTACCCACCTGGTTTTCGCCGACACCTTTGCGTAGCGTGACGAGCCGTGCATGAGCCAGCATCCCGAGCACTGCCTGTGCTTCGGTTCCGAGATTCTTCCGCGTGTCGGCTACTGGAACTACCCGCCGCGTTCCCTCGGGAGTCACCAGTCGTACCAAGAGCTCACGGGCAACGCGGACCTGCTCGGGAGACATCCCCGCCAAGGCTCCGTCGGCATAATCGGCCAACGCTCCTCCCACGCCTCCCATCGCCTGGTATTCCGAGCGCAGCACGAGTTGTTTGCCAATGTCACGTCGCTCCCACAACATCTGGCCGGCAAACTGGAGGAGCGGCAGGCAAGCTGGCTCGCCCCGTACCGACGCGACCATCTCTCCAACCAGCGCCGGGTCGTCGAACCGATAACCCATGGACTGGAGAGGCAGGGTTATCATCTGCTCCAGCATGCGCGTGCTGGGCCGCCGCAAGACGACTATCCGCTCGAATGCCGGGCCGCGTTCGGCGTCCTCGGCAATATGACCGAGAAAGTCGTCACGGATCGTTACCACCACGCGCACGGGCCCTCGTGCATATTCTTCCGCCCTGCACACTGCCTCGACGAATCGCCGCCTTGCACCTTCGTCGCTCGTGAGAGTGAAGACCTCCTCGAACTGATCCACGACCAAGAGGACCTTCTTGTTGCTCTTCTCCGCGAGCTCGTGAAGCTTCACGTTCAGAAGCAACGGCTGCTCGACGAGGCTTGCTGCCAGTCGAGCATCGGCGTCGCCAGTAGCCGTAGCTGCCAGGCCAGCCTGGTCGGCTGCCACAATCCGCATTTCGAGAGACCTGGTGCTCGGATCGGTGTCGCCGACGATCTTGGCAGCTTCCCTCGACAAACAGCTCGCCAGCACTCTGAAAGGATCATTCCCAGGACGGAGACGAAACACCAGCCACGAGCCGTGCTCGCGCAACCTGGGTACCACTCCAGCGTGCACGAACGAGCTCTTGCCAGCTCCAGACGGTCCTACGACGGTGAGCACCGGCTGCTCGCGTAGCTGTTCGACGAAGGCTGCTACTTCGTCGTTCCTGCCAAAGAACATGTCGGAATGACGTTCGTTGAATGCCGATAGCCCACGGAACGGACTGGTTGTGCCCTCGAAGAATCGTCGCCCGAGCAAGTCACCGAGTCGTTCGGCAACTTGATCGGCAGTGGGTCTTTTTTCCGAATCCTTGTCGAGACACTGGGCCACGAGCTGGGCAAGCTCCTCGGGTATCCCCGGTCCTTTCACCGCCGGTACCGCAACCGCGGTCGCAACGACATACGGGAACATCTGCGGCGGCGTTTCCTGGTACGGACGCTTGCCGGACAACAGCTCGTAGAGCACCACTCCGAGAGCCCAGAGGTCTGCTGCCTCTGAAACCCGATCGCCTCGCCAACCCTCCGGTGCAATGTAGAAAGGAGTGCCAACCAGTGCGCTGCGTTGCGAGCGTGACCCACTATCATCGGACGAGTCCGACGGCCCGGCATCGGCGATCGTGACATCGCCTGCGACCTCATCGACAGCAACAGCACCCTTGGCAACAGCACCCTTCAGCGCAAGGTGCGCGGCCATGGTCGATGCCATGGCGCCGGCAGAAGACTCTGCCAAGAGCTTGGCGAGCCCGAGGTCGAGCACCCGCAGCCTACCATCCCGACCCATCATCACGTTTTCTGGCTTGAGGTCACGGTGGAGGATTCGGCTCCGATGCGCTTCGGCAAGTGCCTGGGCAATCGCCAGACCAATGCGCATGGCCTCTTTGGCAGCCAGTCGCTCCTCGTTCATGCGCTGGCGCAGCGTCTGTCCTTCGACATATTCCAGCGCCAGGTACGGGCTACCCTGGTGCTCGCCAACGCCGTACACGGTAACGATGTGGGGATGGTTGAAGCTGGCGGTGATGCGGGCCTCTTCGAGGAAGCGATCTACTGCTTTGCGATCCGAAGGCAGTCGCCCGTGGCGAACCATCTTGAGCGCCACCCGCCGCCCCAGCTTGGTATCGCGAGCGAGATTAGACTTCGCCCATGCCACCTCGACCGAGGAGCTGGAGGATCCGGTAGTGATCGACCATGCTGTCGGGTGTGAGAAGTGAATCCCCGGGCGCCGCTCCCATTTGTTCTGTCCCCTCCTGGACCTGACCTGACCTGACGATCCGATTCTAGCGGAGCACGGGATTGGAGGCTATAGCCCACTCCGGCTACATCACGACGTCGAATTCGACCCGAACCTTGCCTTCCTGCCCGAGCGAATCGGTTGCGGTCAGCCATACCTGGTGATGCCCGACGGAGAGCGTGCTCACGTCGAGGGTGTCGCCCACTCCGAGGACGCCGTCGGTCTCGTCGAACCAGGAGAGAGCGGCGCCGGTGATCGGTCCATCCTCGAGGTCGTCGGCGTGGCCAGCCAGAGTGACGGTTGTGCTCTGCTCGAGCTTCTGCCCCCAGTATGGCGCGTCGATGCGAGCGAGCGGGAAGGCGGAGTGAGCCCAGTCGTCGTAGCTGACTTTCGAGAAATCGAAGTCGTCGTAGTAGTCGCAGATGGCAGCGAGGTCGGAGCTGGCACCCCTGGAATCCATCTCGGTCGTCGTGGCGGGTCCCCAGTAGTTGCCAGCAGCGTCGACGGCACCGCTCGCGAAGCCGCTTTCGTTGCAGACAACGCAGCTTGGTGATGGCGGCTCCGCGAACAGCGAATTGCCGCGAAGCACCGAGTTGCTGCCCAGAGCTGAGAAGACAACGTCCCCGGCCACCAGATCGCTGGCGAAGTGGTTCCAGGACAGCGTCGATCCGCCGCACTCGATGATGCCGCCATAGCGGTCTTCGCAACGGAGCGCCACGGCTGGCACGCCGGCCGGAAGCGGGCCGGCGATTCCGCAGGCCGCCACTTCCAGACTGCTACCGCCGATGGCTGCCGCAGTATTCCCGGTGTTGTCTGCCAACAAGGAGCCGAGTATTGCGGTCGGTCCGCCGGCAAAGACGCCACCTGCGTCCGCATAGAAGCCGTTGGCTCGGTTGTGGGAGATCTCCGCACCGGTGACGACGGTATTGCCGGCCAGCGCAAGGATTGCTCCGGCCTCGAGCAGACCAACAGGCAACACTTGGTTCCCCGCGAGCGTCGTTGCCGAAAGTTTGCTAGTGCTTCCAGACAGGGCGATTCCGCCGGCAGCAGGCTCGTTGAACGAGCCTGTGACGCGGTTGTCGCTGATGGTTCCTCCCTGGATCGCCAGCACGCCGTCCGCCAGGGCGATTCCGCCGGCGCGAATCGAGGACCAGCTACCGTTGAATATCTGTCCGGGAACATCGTTCTCGACAATCATGCTGTCGAGGAGCGTCACGGTCGTTCCCCGCGCTGCCAGTCCACCGGCGCTGGCTGCCTGCGAGCCCCAGAAGGTATCGCCGCCCGGATTGAATCCGTCGTTGCTGGCCAACACCGTCCGTACGAACGCGAGCGCGCCAGCGCAGGCCGTCACTCCGCCGCCGATGCAGACGGGTGGATAGGTTGCGCCGAGGGGACCACAGGAGGTGGCGGTGTCGTTGCGGTTGTTCGATATCGTCGCCTCGACGAGAGTCAGGTTGGCGTCGCTCACCGTGATCGCCCCCTCACCAGCGTACTCCAGGCGAGCCCGATGCAGGAGATTGCCAGCTCGGTAGGTACCGGCGGAGGCACTGGCGGAGGCACCGCTGCGTCCCGGTGGCGAAGTGGGGTTGATCTTGATTGTTCGCCAGTCGCCAGGGGCGGGTGACGCGCGGTTCGAGGTGAAGAGGACCTCCGCGCCGTCCGCGCCATCCGCGCCGACGACGACGATACGTCCGTCGACACGAATCAAGAAGAATCCGTCGAAGCGAACTTCCACGCCAGGTCCGACCGCCAGGTAGTTGTCGGCCTCGACCAGGGTGTTCCCTGTCACAACATAGGGGCTACCCTTGGTCGTCCAGACTTGGCTGCCGACCAAGACTCCACTCACATAGGATGGCCCGCCATTCGCTTCTGGCGTCCCGGCTATCTCCGTCGAGAGCTGGCTTTCGTTTCCGTGCTCGTCGACCGCCGTGACCACGTAGTAGTAGCCAGTGCCGTTGACCACCTCGCGGTCCGAGTACATCAATGCCTCGTGCGTGTACGGCACGGCACCGTTGAGCCTCGAATACGGGCCGCCGCTCGCGGTGGACTTGTACACGTTGTAGCCGACCACGTTCTCCTGCGGCGGCGCCTCCCAGCGCACGTCGAACCGACCGTCGCCGGGCAAGGCAATCACCAGCTCCGGTGGATTCGGTTGCATGTAAAAGACCGCGTCGACGGTCATCGACTGGTTGCCTGCCAAATCGACGGCGGTGATGCGGTAGTGGTACGGGGTGCTGGGCACCAGCGTCCCGCCACCAATCACGAGCGAGTGCGAATAGGCGCAGGCAGCGTCGTTCGCCTGATTGCCGTAGTACTGATCCGGTCCCCAATCGAGGCGACCGTTGGCTTGCTCGTCAGTCTCCCACGATATCGTCGCCACTCCGGTCGCGCTGTTGGGCACTACCCTGATGTTCCGGATCAGCGGTGGTATCGCCACCGTCACGGCGCCAGCAGCATTCACTGGTGTCGCCTCGTTGCCATACTGGTCGGCGAATCGTCCGGTCACCAGCGCACCGTTGACGTCCGTTGAAAGGGAGACCCGATAGTCTAGCTCGTAGACTCCGTCGTCCGTGGTTGCGTCGCCGTGGGTGCCGTCGTCGAATAGTCCGATGCCGGCCTCGTAGCCAGCAATGTCTACTATCGCGCTACCGCCGGTCTCTCCATACGCTGCCAAGGCGAGGTGGATCGTGTCGCCGCGGTGCATGGTCGCGCCGCCAGTGCTTTCGGAAACGGAGAGGATCGCCGCTGCTCGATCGAGCCATATACCGTCGGAGAGGACCTCGCTCTCGGCGAGCGCGCTGTTCCGGAATCTGGCGTAGACCATATTCGTTCCGTCGGGTCCCGCGAGAGTCCACGCCTTGGTGGCGGCGCATGTCTCCCAGCCCGCGTCCACCAGATCGGGCAGGTTGCTCACTTTCATCTGGTAGCAGTCCGACGACCCGAGCGACAGCGTCACCGCAGTCTGGATCGTGTGGGCGGCATTGGCGTTGATTACCAGATAGCGCTCCCGGAGTTGCTCGGGGCCAAGCTGGACAGGGGGACCGGCGCGTACCTCGAGGTAGCGGGTAATCGTCTCCCAGCCAGCGCCATTGGAGTACTTCACGTAATAGGGTCCGAGCGCCAGCGCGTTGATGGTGAAACTGCCGGCCGGGTCTTGCGTTGTCAGGGCCTGGTACGCACCAGCGGTCGACTCGCCGACCACTCCGTTGATCTCGACCACGACCCCGTCGTGAGTGAGACGGCCGAACAAGGTGACTCGACCCCTTGCGTCGTTGGTCACCGCCAGCAGATTCAGGAGCGGCACGTTCGCGATGCCACTCTCGGTCACCGTGATCGTAGCGAGTGATTCCGCGGCCTTGAACTGCTCCCTGGTTGCGCGGACACCAGCGTAGTTGCCAAGCGGAACCGTGAGCTGAAAGGTGCCGTCAGCCGCGGTCGTCGTCGAGAAGGTGGTGCCAATGAGAGATACCGCAACGCCAGTGTGATCGCTATAGCCTTCCAGCCTGGCAACGCCAGCGACGATGCCCTTCTTCTTGGGCAGAAGGAGAGTACCAGTCGCCGTGTTTTTCGCCGAATCGACGTACAAAGCATTCTCGCGAGCTGCCAGGTAGCCATCGCGGGTTGCTTCGAGGTTGTAGAAGCCGGGCGGCAGACCCGCGATCGACCAGCTTCCCTCTGCCGCTGTCGTAGCCTGATGAGTAGTTCCAATCACCGCGACCACGATCCCAGAGTGATCGGTGGAATCGTCGAGCCTGGCGATACCACTCATGGAGCCCCGGCTGATCAGCAGTTGCTGGGCGGGCACTGTCACCTGTTCGGCATCTTCGACGGCAATACCAGTCACCGTCCCACTCACGAAGCCAGTCTTGGACAGCCGTACGTGGTAGGTGCCCACTGGAACACTGGCGATGGCATAGGCGCCGCTCGGCAGTGTCGTCGTGAATTGCGCCGTGCCCACGACCTCGACCAGTACTCCGCCAAAGTCACTGGCCTTTTCGAGGGTCACCTGGCCTACCAGATCGCCACGCGTCAGTGCCAGGGTAACCGCGGGCAGCGTGGTTGTGCTTCCTGCCGTCACCGTAGCGACGGCCTGAGCTGGTCGATAGGTGGCGGCGGCACCGCCAGTTCCTCGGTACTCGGCCAGATAGTTGCTGCTCGGTACTCCCTCGATCGTATACCCACCGTCGGTGGCAGCCATCGCCAGGTGCGATGTGCCGAGGAGCGCCACCTCGACCACGCTCGGATCGCCGCCGCCTTCGAGGACGACCTTCCCAGCAACGCCGCCTCGACGCAAAAGGAGTTGCTGAGCTGGTACGGGTGTCCTTTCGCCGTTCGCTACTGCTACGCTGGCAACTGTCGTTCCGATGAAGCCTGGCTTCGAGAGGTGAAGGCTGTAGCTCCCCACTGGTACACCTGATAGCGAATAGGCGCCAGTCACCGTTGTATTCGCCGTGAGCGCTGTTCCCGCGATCTCGACCAACACGCCGCCGTGCTCACTGGCACCTTCGAGTGCCACCGTACCTACCAGGTCTCCTCTGGCAGTCAGCAGGGTCACCGTGGACAAGGTTGTCGTCTTGCCTGCGGCAACGCTCGCCAACGCTTGAGCAGTCTGCCACTTGCTGGCCAGATCACCCGTGCCACGGAGCTCGGCGAGATACGAACCTTCTGGCACCCCAGGGATGCTGAAGCTGCCATCAGTTTCCACCGCTGTCCGATAGGTTGTGCCAATCAGCACTACTTCGATCGTGCTGGGATCGCCGCTACCCTCGAGCATGACCTTCCCGTTCACCGTGCCGCGCAGCACCAGCGTCGCGCTCGCGTGGATCTCCTCGCTGGGGTTACCGGCATCGTCTCGGAAGCGGGCGTAGAGATGCTTTTCTCCCTCTTCCGGCGGGAAGTTGTACGGGAACGACAGCGATAGCGGCTGCCACGGAATTCCCTTCAGCCCCGATTCGGTCCCGACCTGCATAAAGCTCGCACCAGTGGCGGTCACTGTCACGTCCGGCGACGCAGAATAGATCGTCCCCCTCCCGCCGGCGATTCGCAGTGACAGCTCGGCCGGCGCCTCGGTGTCCAGGGTGATTGCTGCCGATGCGACCTCCGAGGAATTCCCTGCCTCGTCGCGCACCTGGACCTCGACTCTCTTTGCGCCGTCACCGCCGTCGAGTGTCACCGGCCGCAGTTCCTGGAACGGCACCCAGGAGGACCCTTCCAGGGGCACGTCGCACTCGATCGTGGTGCCGGAATCGCTGCATACCGCCAGCCGCATTTCCAGGGCAGCCGCAAGAGCGTCGCTTGCTGCTACCGCCAGGCTTACAGTCGGCTCGGTCGTATAGGCGGCGCCGCCGGACAGGCGAACGAATTCTATTGCCGGGGCGGTCTCGTCGCGGACCAGGCTCAATTCGTGGACTGGCGACTCGTAGTCGCATCCGTCGGTGAACTGGAGATGGGCAGCGGTGGCGCCTTCCGGGAGCTGGTCGAGCACATAGCCATCCTCCTCGAAGGCACTGTAGGCAGGCACGGTCTCATCATCGATCCAGACCCGGCCCTCCTCGGCGTAGGCCGAATCAACGCGAATGGTCACCATCGGACCTGTGAGATGCCAGGTGCCGCCCCTCGCGAGGAAGACCTCGCCAGCTCCCGGTGCGAGGCCAACCGTGGTAGGTGCCAGGGTCAGTATCGGTACCACGACCTTGTCGCCGTTCTTGCCCACTATGACCTGCTCGCCGCATCCGCTCGCCGAGCCCTTTGCTCTCTTGCTCTTGGTGTAGCCGACCTTGCGGGCAGACACCTCGTATTCCCCGACGGGAACGTCGGCAAAGGAAAACGCGTCACCGACCGCCTTGGTCGAGCGAACCGCCGAGGCACCTCTCAGGGTCACCTCGGCTCCATCGGCGCTCGCCCCGTCGCCCATTTGGAGAGCGCCTTGCACCGTGCCGACAGGTGAGCTGTCCTCTTGCCCGAGGCACGATGCGAGGGTGAGAGAGCATGTCGCTAGCGATACGAGGAGCACGATCCGTTGCATCGAATCCCCCTGGCCGGTCAAGATGAAAGTTAACAGGCGGTCGCCATCTGTCTCGTGCCTCCCTCGAAGTCTTGCCAGGATGGCACATGATCTGGGTGCAGCGAGTTTCCGACGGACGCGTCACACCTTCCGAGAAGACCCCAAAGAACTGCTCCCATGGCCGGGATGATCGCCCATTGCTTGGCATCCGACAAGACCACTTGGATGGACCGTGGACTCCCTGGACACCCCGCCCCGAAAACCAGAACGGCTTCTCCGACGGAGAAGCCGCAGCTTGCAGTGCCCAGGGACGGAATCGAACCGCCCACACGAGGATTTTCAGTCCTCTGCTCTACCAACTGAGCTACCTGGGCTCGATGGTGGTTTTAGACGGAGTTGCGCGCGGCGTCAAGATCTCGTATTGAGCTCGTGTTGTTCGTGTTGTGCTGTGTTGCCTGGAGAGGGACGCTAGCGGGGAGGGGGTGCCGGCGCGGGGGACTCTTCGGTTGCGGTCTGCGGTCCGAGGGCCGCGCCGATGGTTGAGTCGAGGGTGGCCATGCCTGCTATTGCCTGGCGTCACCTGCTTTCATCTGGCAGACTGCTGGTGCTGCTGCCATGTCTGGCGACGATTGGCATTGGTATGGTGCCTTGGAAGAAGAGAGATAGACGACAGGTGCGTGCGTTGCCTCGGTGGTATCTGGCAATGGTAGTCGTTGCCAGCTCCTTCGTGTTTCCTTCCGCGTCGTGGGGTAGGGAAGAAATGGGCCCATTTGTTGATCGCCCAGCTATCCCGATTGACGACGGGCAGTCCGAGACGGTTCGTCTACACGTGTTCCTGGTGGCATCTTTGGTTACCTTTTGCTCCCTCGTCGTTGTTGCCCTTGTTCAGGGGGCGCGGGCAGATTCCGACGGAGAGCCAGTGAGCGTTCGTAGCGGCAGTGCTTCCTCGAGAGGATTGTCTATTGCCGGTCAAGAGAGGGGTGGTGGCCCTAAAACGGCGATAGTGACCACGAGCGCAGCGTGGCTTCGCCGCGCGGAGCGAGTCGCGGCGCTGCACCAGTTTGGTGATCGCCCGGAAAGTGACGCGCCGCGGTTCCCCTCCTCGGAGAGGAGGGGCGGAGGGGTGGTCTTGAGGCGCGCTAGCGCCGGATCAGGTGGTGGCTCGGACAGCATGCTGCTCGCTCCTTGCGGTAACTACGCCAATCTGCTTAAACTACGAGTGGATTTTCGAGCGCAATGCGATTAGAGACCGCTCCAGAGGTTGCTGCCGAGCTGAGGACTCTTCGAGTTCGTCTGCGCGAAGAGGAAAAGAAGCTGGCACTGGTTCAGGAGATAGGACGGGCGCTTTCTTCGGCGCTCGACCTCGACCAGTTGCTCCGGCTCATAATGGAGAAGATTACCGTGCTCATGGAGGCCGATCGCTCGACCCTCTACCTCTTGAGCGACGATGAAAAGGAGCTCTGGTCAAAGGTCGTCCAAGGCGGCGAGATGCGTGAGATCCGCCTGAAGGTCGGCGAGGGGATCGCCGGCTGGGT
>JAZDLZ010000563.1:0-3631 GCA_043801535.1 Pseudomonadota bacterium | reverse complement strand
CCGGGCGATGACGCGCCGCGGTTCCCCTCCTCGGAGAGGAGGGGCGGAGGGGTGGTCTTGAGGCGCGCTAGCGCCGGATCAGGAGGGTCACTGGCAGCTTCATGTTTCGAAACGTAGCGTGCCTGCTGAGCACCGTCCAGCCAAGACCAGGGGGTACGTATGTGAATTCCACAAATGACCAGACAGTCCCCTGCGGGGATCGTGTAATGTGGCGGGCGCGGGTTGTCAAGGAGGCCACAATGAACCATCGTCCCTCGGTATCGCCGGCATCGCCAGTATCGTCTGTATCGTCGATATCGCCGGTGTCCGTAGTAGAGCGGTTTCTTCGTTACGTTCGGTTCGACACTCAATCGGCCGAGGGTGTCGATACCTATCCCAGCACCGCCAAGCAGAAAGACCTGGGCAGGCAGCTCGTCGCCGAGCTTCGCGATCTCGGCGTGCTCGACGCAGCCATCGACGAGCACGGCTACGTCACCGGCACCGTCGAGAGCAATGTGAACGCCAAGGTTCCGGTCGTTGGTCTCATTGCTCACGTGGACACTTCGCCAGAGGTGAGCGGTGCCGACGTAAGGCCGCAGCTTCATCCCTGCTATGACGGAGGCCCGATCGCGCTCGATAGCGAAGTAACCCTCACTCCGGAGATGAGCCCGGCGCTCTTGGCGCACAAGGGGCACACCATTATCACTGCTAGCGGTACCACTCTCCTCGGCGCCGACGACAAAGCCGGGATTGCCGAGATCATGACCGCGGTCGAACGGCTGCGTGCCGATCAGTCGATCCCTCACGGTCGTATTCGCATTGCCTTTACCTGCGACGAAGAGGTCGGGTGTGGAACCAAGCACTTCGACGTCAAGCAGTTCGGTGCCGACTGTGCATACACGGTCGACGGCGAGAATGCCGGCGAGATCGAGAACGAGACGTTCTGCGCCGACTCGGCCACCGTGACTTTCGCAGGGATCAGCGTTCATCCCGGTTTTGCCAAGGGAAAGCTGGTCAATGCCGCCAAAGTCGCGGCTCGTTTCATCGGCCTTTTGCCCGGGGACATGACGCCGGAGACGACCGAGGATCGCCAGGGATACATCCATCCGATTTCGGTCAGCGGCGGCTGCGAGAAGGCTGTCGTGAAGCTGATCCTGCGCGACTTCGAAGAGGCAGGATTGGTGGCCCAGCACAAGATCGTTGCCGAGCTTGCCGAGCAGGCTCGTCGCGAGTTCCCGGGCAGCAAGGTGACGGTGGCCGGCGAGCAGAGCTACCGCAACATGCGCTACGTGCTCGACCAGCATCCCCAGACGGTAGAGTACGCGCTCGAGGCAGTGAGGCGAGCCGGGATCGAGCCCAAGCTGGCGATCATCCGCGGTGGGACCGACGGAGCCCGGCTTTCCTATCAGGGACTGCCGACACCAAACGTCTTCACCGGTGGACACCTGTTCCACAGTCGGCTGGAATGGATCGCCGTCGAGGATATGGTTGCCGCCGTCGACACGCTGGTTCAGTTGGTCCGGGTCTGGTACGAGAAGAGCGTCTAGCAGTCTTCGAGCTCAAAGCAGGCAAGCAAGCAAGCGCAGGCAAGCAAGAGAGAGGAAGCATGGAAGCACCGCAAGGTAAGCCCAGCAAGCTGTTACCAGCCAATGCCTACACGAAGCTCGCTCCGGGCGAGGTCTATCAGCCAGTGGTTGCGGCTACCGACGCCAGAGCAGAAGTAACTGTCTGGTCGGTCGGGCTTGGCCTGGCGATGGTGGCCTTCTGGTCGGCGGCGTGTATCTACATCGCGCTGCGGGCCGGCAACGGGATCGAAGCCGCCATCCCCATCGCCGTGCTGGCGATATTCTTTGGAACGCTGCGCGCGCGCCGCAGCAGCATCCTCGAGAACGTCATGGTTCAGAGCATCGGCCAGGCGTCCGGGGTGGTGGCGGCAGGATCGGCGTTCGTCATACCCGCGCTCTACATCAACCAGCTCCAGCCTGCCTGGTGGCACATCTTTCTCGCCTGCACGATCGGCGGTTTCCTGGGAATCGTCCTCATCATTCCGCTGCGCAAGTACTTTGTGCGGGACCTGCACGGTGAGCTGCCATTCCCCGAGGCGACTGCCATCAATGAGATTATTTGTTCGGGCGAGCGCGCTGGCAAAGGGGCAGGGAAAGTGCTCCTGGCCTCGGTCGGCTTGGGGGCGGCGTTCGATTTCCTGGTCGAGACTGTCCACGCCTGGAATCCGGCGATCACGACGACTGCCCTTTTCCAAGGGGTAGGCCAGAAGCTCGGTGCCCTCCGCATGGAGCTGCGTCTCAACGGCATTGTCGCGCTCTTCGGTCTCGGCTACATCATCGGATTGCGCTACGCCGCCATCATTGCCGCTGGCTCGGTGCTGGCCTATGTCGTCATGGTTCCCCTGGTCTATTTTTTCGGCTCCCACATTCCCGAGCTGACCTACGCCGGTCGGACCTACAATATCGCCGCCATGAGCGCTGGCGAGGTCTTCAGCGCGTTCGTGAAGCCCATTGGTATCGGCGCAATCGCGGTGTCCGGCATTATTGGCCTTATCCGAATGGGGAAGATAATCATTGGCTCGCTCACCCTTGGATTCAAGGGGCTCGGTCGCAAGACTGGCGAGGCGCGGGCAGAGCGTACCCAGCTCGACATGAATCCCAAGACAGTGCTGCTGCTGCAGCTCGGTGGCATGGCTGCCATGGGACTGCTCTTCTTCTCGGTGGCGGCGATGTACGGCACGTATAGTGTCGGTCAGTCGGCGCTGTTCGCCGTTGTCGGCATGGTGGTCGGGTTCCTGATTTCGTTCCTGTTCACCCCGGTCGCTGCCCAGGCGATTGCCATTGTCGGGGTCAACCCGGTCTCCGGCATGACCCTCATCACCTTGGTGATTGCCGCGGCAGTGATGGCGTCCGTTGGTCTTTCTGGCAAGGCCGGGATGTTCATTGCTCTCGTCATTGGCACCGCGGTGTGTACGGCGCTATCGACTTCGGGCGCCCTGGTTTCGGATTTCAAGATCGGCTACTGGATTGGCTCGACGCCGCGCAACCAGCAGGTATGGAAGTTCCTGGGGATTGCAGTCGCCGCGCTCACCGTGTCCTTCGTCATCCCGCTCATGGATCACATGTACCACTTCCTGATCGAGCGAGGTGGCCAGCTCGTCTCCAACGAGGAGATCCTGCCTGCGCCACAGGCCAACATGCTGGCAGCGATCATCAACGCTCTGATGTCGCGTGGCGAGCAGCCGGTGCTCCTCTACGGGCTCGGTGGGCTCATCGCGGTTCTTCTCTACATGGCCGGCGTGCCAATGCTCGCCTTTGCCCTCGGCATGTATCTGCCAATCTCGATCAACTTGACGGTGCTCGCCGGCGGCTTTGCGGCCTGGCTCGTTTCCCGTAGCGGCAGGACCACGGAGACGAAGACGGCGAGAGCAGCGCAAGGCAACCTCATCGCCTCGGGCTTGATGGCTGGAGCGGCGATCGTTGGAGTGCTGTCGGCGGTGCTGCGATTGGAGGAGATTGGCTCGCCCATTCGATTCCTCAGTATCGGAGAGCAGTTCAAGATGGGATTGAACGAGGCTGGCAAGAACGTCCTTCAGCATCTGGGGCCGACCGAGTGGTATAGCGGCTTCAACGGGCAGCTTCTTGGC
>JAZDLZ010000536.1:0-2554 GCA_043801535.1 Pseudomonadota bacterium | reverse complement strand
GCCAACGCGAGCTCGGTCTTCATCTCGTTGCCCTCTGCCAGATAGTCCATCTTCGCCTCCCCGAATGCACCAAGGACGGTGCCACTATTGCGCATTGCTCTACCCCTGGCGCCACCCTGCGGAGCGTCTCGGGCAACCTCGGCCGTACTGGCAAGCTGGAGCAGTTCCCGCAGGTGATGGTCGTTGACCCCGGATCCCCGCTGCGGATAGAAGCGCTCCAGCGGGTCAGGGAGGTGATAGCCGGTGAGCGCGAGGACAGCCTCGTCGACGACCACTACCGCTACCTCGCCGCCGGCGACCGGGTTGCCGGCCGCGTCGCGAAGCTTCAGCTCGATCGCGGTTTCGCCGCCTGGCTCGACCGCGCTGTCGCGTGGTTTCACCTCGAGCGCGAGGCGACGCGACACCGGTGGGATGGAGAGATTCACCGAGCCAGAGGCCAGCGCCGGTCTCCTCGGCAGCTTGGCGTCGTCGGTTCGTTCGGCAGTGCCAACGAGATCGACCTGGACGTGCATGTTGGGAGTCCAGCTCTCCTCGATCTTCACCTTGGCGATATGCGACGGGCCAGTGAGCGAGATCCGTTCGGTCTTGACGATCCCGGAGCGCCGCAAGGTGAGCACGCCCTCGGCTGGATACCAGGGCGGAATGAGCGCGATTTCGGCGATCTCGCCGGGCCCGTACTCGGTCTTGTTGGGAACGAGGCGAATTTCGTCCTTTCCGACCCCTCGTGCTTGTGGCACTCGGCCGCCAGGGACCCAGACGAGGACTTGGCTCGCATTGAAACGGCCGCGATCGTCGGCGATCGTGGCCGTTGCTCGATGAAGCCCACCTTCCTTGGCCTTGAACGTGCATTTCACCGGTCCGGCAGTAGCTGACACGATTTTGCATTCCTGGGGATCGGTCTCGACGGAGGAATAGCGGGCAGAGGAGCGCCGACCGTGGCCTTGCGCAGAAACTCGCTTCCACTCCAGCCGCACCATCTTGATCGCGATCGGGCGGCCACCTATCAGTTTGCCGTCGAGGTCGCTCACGATGGCTTCGACCTCGATCGGCTCCCCCGAACGGACAAACGGCCGGCCGGTCTTCAAGCCAACGTAGAGATCGGCTGGATGGACGAGAAGCGAAGCGTTGGTGCTCCAAGCCTGGCGATTGACGTCCATCACCGACGCCCATGCCTGCACGGTCGTTGGCTGTGGTGGGCTCACTGCCAAGAAGTCGATGGCGAGAACGTGCTTTCCCGTCGAGCTGGTGCGCGACTGGAAGGTGCGCTGCTGCGGGTTCGCCTTGGCGCTACCGTCGTCGCCGGTCGTTTCGGACCACCACCACGAGCGCTGCGGACCGAATTGGTAGTCGCTCTGATTGGGCGGGGTGAAGCTGCCAGGCGCGGCCTTGACTGTCCAGTTGGTCTCGGCGTTTGCCAGCGCGCCGCCAGCGTAGTAGTTGGCGGTCACACTGGCGGTGGCGTGTCCGCCGACAAAATGAGGTCCGCCGTCGCTGGTGGCGGTGACCTCGAACTCTGGCCGGCGAAACTCCTCGACTCGTAGCGAATGGGCGTAGCCGTGTCCGTCAAAGGTGAAGAAAACACTGACGTGACCAAGGTTAACGGTCTTGGGCAGAGTGAAAGACGCGTCGAAGCCAGCCAGCGGGTTGAGCGTGGTTTCGCCTTTGAGGATCTCGTTGCCGGTCGAGTCCCGTACGGCGTAGGTGACCGTGCGTCCTGCCGCATTGGCGAGCCCCTTTACGTCGCCGCCTTCGCTGAAGACGACTGTTCTGAGCCAGCCCTTGATTTTGACTTCCTCGCCTGGCCGGTACATTTGCCGGTCGTCGGCAACGTACCAGGTAATCGCTTCCGAGTGCCCGGCGCGCTGCCATCCGTGCTCCCCGCCCCACCATCCCGTGTCGCGGGGAAGAAAGGCGGAATCGCCACCGTGGCGGGCGACCAGCATCCGGGCAGTGTCGGCATCGGGAAGAGCAATGGTGGCGAGCCCGTCGGCGCCAGTGCTGGCAGTGATGTTCCCTGGCGCGAGCGTGAGCTCGACGTTGCTGAGCGGTTTCCCCGTGGCCAGGTCGGTGGCAAAAGCGACCATCTCACTGTTGTCGACAAAGGCATCGAGGCCGATCCTGGTTGCCTGCACCCAGGCAATCACCGGAGTCCATTCCCAGCGATTCTTCGGCCGTTCTGGCGGCTCGACCAAGACAATCACATTGCCCGAGACGCCGCCGTTCTGGGCAAAGGCCTTGGATAGGTCGATTGCCGTCTCGACGAGCTCATCGGGCTCGTTCTTGATCTTCACGATCTCCGACACGACGAGTCGGCCGGGCGGATCGGGAGGGAAGGCCTCCCGATGGTATTGCTCGCTCATGTAGCTGCGGAAAGTCGACCAACTCGACGGCTCGACGGCAAAGAGCTTCATCCGCAGATGGCTGTAGTTTACCGAATAGACCGCGAGCTGGGGAGGGGCCGCGGGATCCAGCACTATCAGACCGGGGCTCATCGCGAACAGGTTCTTCTCCGCTGGACCGGTGTACATCTCCAGCGCCACTTGTTCGCCCAGCG
>JAZDLZ010000493.1:0-2176 GCA_043801535.1 Pseudomonadota bacterium | reverse complement strand
GACGAAGGGGAAGTTGCCGTTTCCCTTGAGAGTGCGCGAGCCGTCGATGAACCGAGGCAGACCTGGGCCGGTGGTCAGTGGGTTGATGCGCTTCGGGTAGACGAGATCGCGTTTGCGCTCCTCCAGCACCTCGTCGGTCTCGAAGCCAAGTACGCCCAGCATGCGTCCCTTGTCGATGCCTGCGGGTGGGTCGTAGACGCCGCCTGGCCGGGCGGCATCGGTGCGGGCGTAGACGCCGCAGATGATGCCCGAGGGTGGGACGACGATCTGGTCGGCGCTGCCGAAGACCGAGCGAGCGGGGTTCATGACCTTGACGCGAGGCCAGTAGATCGCCGCGTACTCGCTCTGGCCGAGGAGCGACGCCGTGCTCTCGACGTAGGTCACGATGTCGGTCGCACTCTGGCCTTCGGGCGGGTCGAGCACGGCGAAGGCCATGCCATCCCGGTCGACCTCGCAGTAGCGGATCATGGCGTTGTGGACCGCCGGTGTAGCGCGGCCGGGAACGGCGATGAGCGAGACATCTGGAGCTCGGTCGAGGGCATGCAGGCCCGTCTTGCCGGCGGGTGAGCCGACGAAGTCGCTGTCGTCGAGACCGGCCAGGCCGTCATTGCCACCGGCGAGGCCGACGGTTTGCGGGGCAGGCACCGGGTGGCCGTCGAGAAGCTGGTCGGTGACGCGAACCAGGACCGAGCCAGAGCGCAGATCGTTGACCACGGTTTCGACGTACCGTTCGTGTCCCGGCACTGGGGATATGCCGGGGAAGGTCTCGCGATAGACGCCGTCCTCGATCACGGCCAAGTCGAACAGGCCGGCCTCGCCGGAGACCGGCGTGCGAACTTCGACCTCGATGGTGTTGGCGTACGCGCCGGGATACTTGCCCTCGATTCGCAGGGTGTTGGCTGGGCCAGAATCGCTGCCCGAGTGCAAGGCGGTGTCGAAGCCGAAGGCCGCCGCGGATTCGGAGCCGGCCTGGATGGACGCGGTCACGCCAGTGGCGATGGTGCGAATCGCGATTGTGCCGCTGACCGTCGGCTCTACGACCGCCCCGACAATCGCAGCCTCGACCACGGCTTTGACCTCTGCCGTGGTCACCGCGCGGATGCGAGCAACGTTGCCGGTCCCGGAGGCAGTGCCGGCTGGGAAGCCGAGGGAAATGCTGGCGGTGCCACCGGTGACCTCGACGCGGCTGGCGGTGCCAGCAGTATCGCTGGCGATGGCCAGGCCTCCGGTCTCGGGCGCGATAGCCTTGGCACCAAGGATGCGTTCGTTGATCGCCGCTGCCACCTGCTGGGCCGTTGCTGCTGCCAACGCCGGCAGGACCAGCACCTGCTCAGGACCGCCATCGACGCGAACGACAAGGGTGTCGCCGGCATTGATGGCGTAGGGCGCCGCGTTGCCAGCAGCGAGCGATGCCGCGGTTCCGTGGAAGACTGCCTCCTGGTCTGCCTCGCCTCCCACGGCCAGGATAATTCGGTCGCCGTCGGCGAGGAGGAACGGGCCTGGATTCGCTCCTTCGAGGCGGGCCGGAGTCGGCATGCCAGGAGCCAGGAGGTAGCCAAAGCCGCGGGCGGCGGTGACGCTTGCCGAGTCGGCGATGTCGGTGTGATGCGCTGTTCGAACAGTCCAAAGAGCGCCGCCACCATTCTCGAAGAAGCCCATGGCAGCGAGCGCCAGGTCAGAGTTCGGCGTGAATCCGCCAAAGACCCGCCGAAACTCCTCGAAGGAGGTGCAGAGGACTGCCTCGTCGATCGGCCCCCGCTGGGTGATGCCGACTGCGCCGAGGACGGCGGTGGGAGCAGAGGGAATGCCCCGAACGGATGGTTCCTCTTCGACGACGACTATCTTGGATGCCAACAATTCTCGACTCATGCGTCACCTCGTCTGCTCTTGCTGCCACGCTGGCGGGCAATTGGGTCGCTGCACGACGGTCCGCTCGACAGCCTGCTGAATGATCTGCTCGACGACTCACCCAATAGCCCGCTCGACGATCCGGTCGAATCGGCCTTCTTGCGCTCGACGCGCAGGTCGCCAGCTCGCAAGGCGCGCTCGATCTCTGGCACGGCCAGCACCGCCTCATCGAGCCCCTCGAGGCGGGCATTGGCGGCCAGCGTCAGCGACGAGGCAACACGCCTCGTGGCACGGGCATTGAGGTCTTGCTGGATCGTACAGGCGCACG
>JAZDLZ010000489.1:0-3000 GCA_043801535.1 Pseudomonadota bacterium | reverse complement strand
GGCAGCACAACGTCGAGGTGCTTGGTCGGTTGGGGCTTTCCGAGCCGCAGCTCGCTGAGCTCAAGAGTAGGGGAGTTATCTAAGTCGCCGCCGCAGAATAACTTGTCCGATCTCGCCGCCGATCCATTACGCCTGGCTGCGTCACTCGTCGGTTACATACCGAGAGTATGCGCCCTCCTCACTCCTTGCCATCCGGGCGCCTCATCGCCGATACTTTGTTCAAGTTATTCTGCGACGGCTCCTTGGTCGCCCGTTCAAATCCAGGAAATCGGTGGCCGACGACCAGCGATCGGCAAGCCGGAGTGGGAGCGGGACGGGGCTGGCATCGGGGCAACCGTATCCACCGGAATCGGAGCATCGGTAGCTCATCGGGCTAGTCGCATCATGGTGAGCACGATCGAGGTGGCAATAATGGCTCCCAGAACGAGTGAAAGCAGGAGCTGAGGTCGACTGTCGGATACCGTGCGTCGATGCTCGGCGTTGAGACGAGTGTGCAGGGGCAAAGCGAGCGGACCATGGAATGGAATCGCATTGTCGCTGTTTGCGATGGCGATTGCGGTTCTAGTTGGTAGATCGATTTGACGGGGAGAACCGCGCTGGATGCTTCCCAGCGAGCTGTCTTCATCGCCTGGCGAACGAGTCCGCTGCTTGTCTCTGCGGTAGCGTTGCTGTGCTACTATCCTCGCGTTTTTTTGCGCGCCATCTTGTCGAGAGGATGAGAATGCGACTTCGTTGGTCACGAAGGCGTCGGCGGACAGATTCGAATCACGGGTTCTTGGCACAAGCGCAGGACGATTGGAGCTGTGTTTCTTGAATTCCAATTCGGTCGTTACTCGACAATCAACCGCGGACTGGGAGATCGGCAGGCATACGAGCGTGGGCTCGACCTCTTCCGGGAGAGCGGGGCTAGTGACGTCGCAGGCAGGGTTTCCTTGCTCGAGCTGGGGTCGGGATCGCACTCGGAGCTGATCTGTTGCCGGACAATCCCCTGATCGAGCACGAGCACGAGCACGAGCACGAGCACGAAGATCGTCGAAATGGCAACTGCGTGAGCTCCGTATGGCATCCCGATCCTCGAGCTGCTCGTGGCTGAGCTGCCAGGTTTCTCGTTCTCGTCGGAGCGTTCGGCCCCGTCGAGGAACGATCGCGCAGACGAGTTGCGCCAAGTCCTCTCGGGTCAGGCTCGGGGCGGCTCGATGGACGAAGAGTGTCAGGTCGCGAGAGAGATCGTACGCCGTTTGATAGCGAGCGCCAGGTTGGTAGGCGACAGCTCGACGGGCAATCTCTCGAAGCTCTGTTGAGTGGCTCGCGCCCAGCTCGGGAGTCGCCGCCAGGAAGCCGGTGGTCTCAGCGGCGGTGAAAGGGTCAGTAGGCAAACCGAGATGACGCCCGCGAATCACCTCGTGCAGTATTACCCCAAGAGAAAAAATGTCCGATCGGGCATCGGCGGGTTGCCCAGCCGATTGTTCTGGTGACATATACCGGAGCTTGCCGAGGACGACACCGGTAGCCGTGCGGAATGCCTTGGCGGCGGCCTTGGCAATGCCGAAGTCGGTTACTTTCACCTCGCCGGCGTAGGAGAGCAGAATGTTGTGCGGCGAGACGTCGCGGTGCACGATTCCGAGCGGGCGACCGTCCGAGGTCGTTCGCTCGTGCGCGTAGCCGAGACCGTTGGCTGCCTCGGCGACAATGAAGGCGGCGATGGTCTCCGGAATCGACTGCTGCGCGGCCCAAGTGCATCCAACGAGAGTAGCCAGATCAGTGCCGTCGACGAGCTCCAATGTAAGGTAGTAGCTACCCGATTCGCATCCGAAGTCCAGAACTTGAGCAATGTTTGCGTGACAGAGATTGCTGGCAATGCGTGCTTCATCTTTGAAGAGAGTCACGAAATCCGGGTCGCAGCAGTGGGCGGGCAAGATTCGCTTTAGAGCAACTGGTTTCTCGAATCCTGCTGCTCCTCGGAGCGTAGCGCGGAACACCTCGGCCATGCCTCCAGCAGCTATCCGTTCCTCGAGTCGGTACTTGCCAAATGTCGTTGGGTATGGCTCGGCAGTATCGATGCCCGAGCGAAAGTATTCAGGAACCATTGGGCGTGCTCGTCGGTTTGGGGGTTGGAGGGAGGGATCTCGGCACCCAGCAGCTGGCTGCAAGTGGCATTCAACCGGAGGTACGTGGTCGAGGTGCTCGCTCGAGCAAGAGCGAGGCATTCAATCGCGACTCTGCGCGAGGTTGGTCGGATGGATGCTAGGTCTAGGCGATGCGGAGGGGATGTATTGAAACAGCCAGGTCTCGGTTCACTCCGACCACCGATCCTTCGGGAGCTTCTTCCCAGCCGTCGGACCCGAGCCTGTCGGGGTCACTCACGATCAGGATAGACTTGAGATGCTCGTGGTTGTAGCGATGGCGGTCAGAAGCCGAGGCCGCGGCTCCAGCGAGGTCGTGCGCTCGGCAGATGCTGCAGTCGTTGATTCCCTCGGTGCGGCGAAGCCACACGGGGCGTCCCTGTCGGGTCGCGAGAAGCAGGCGGCCATTGGTGGCAATCGTGTTCATGCAGCCGGGCTCTGCTCCGGCAGAGGCGACCAGCCGGTTGATCATGGCGATTGTCGCACGGAGAGCGTTTTCTGCGTCGGCGAGGGTGATAGTTGGATCGTCTAGCTTGCCGGCGTCGTGAAGGAACGCGAGGAAAAGGTGAAACACGTGTTCCGATCCCATCTGGCTACGAACATTGCGCCGGAGGAAGTCCGGAATATGTTCAACTATGCCGGCTTGGATCGCTTCGAAGCGGCCAACTGTTCCAGAGTGGGCAAAAACCCAGGAGCGAAAGCGGTAGGGTTGGGTGTTCTCCAGTTTTGCTTCTACTCCTGGCTCTCGAACATGGCCAATAATGTAGTCCGTACGGAGGTCTTGAATCGCAGCGTAGAAGTCGAAAGGCGCTTCGACCGGCTTGGGGTGCCGTTGGAGCAGGACCTCACCACCTTGGAAAAAAGCAAGCCCCCAGCC
>JAZDLZ010000431.1:0-2570 GCA_043801535.1 Pseudomonadota bacterium | reverse complement strand
TGTGCGGAGTTCCGCCCAGTACCTATCTTGACTCCAGGCTGGTCGACGTGAGCGGCATCGGCAAACTCTCGTCCAGGCGCGGCAGTATACACATGGTCAACCAACAACAAATCCGGGCCAAAGTCGGCTTTCTCCGCCACCAACGGAGCCGGTGGCCCGATGGCAATGTCCCATTCTCCCTTACCGAAACTCTGCGTCCATGTGCCCGAATTAGTATACGCGACCGGCTCAAAGGAAACCCCGAGCTTCGCGGCGATGAACTTACCCACATCAAGGGCCACACCGCCAACCATTTTTCCATCAGGTGCCTGCTTTAGCAGGACCGGGTTCCCGCCATTCATTGCAACACGCAACTTCCCGAGTGGTGCGATTTCGGAGCTGATCGCTGTCTGTGCCAGCGCCCCACTAGCCCTACTTTCGCACGGTCGCGTGAGAATCGACACCCTGGCCCCAGTTGGGGAGTATGCGCGTTGCCATACATGATGAAAGTGCAGGAAACCAACGCTCCAGTTCAAAGACCTTCACGGCCCGGCGCTGCTCGAGCGTCAGCTCGGGGGGCAGCATCACAGTGGGCCGGCGTCCCATGCCGCCGGTTGTCGTACGTACCAGCGTGGCGGTGATCCCGGCGAGCGTCGCCATCATCGCTTTCACCGACGCGGGGGTGCCAAGTGCGAGCTTCGCCAGACTCACCAGCATCAACCCGATAACCGTAGCGAAGGTGTGAAGCCGCAACGATCCATCCGCCCGCTGGAACGACGGCCCCCATGGTGCGATCCCGCCCTTTTTCGCCCGGCGGAACAGCTCTTCGACGTTCCACTGGCCACGGAAGGCCCACGCGATGCGCTCGGTGCTCCAATTGTGCCGGTCGGTGCAGAGCACGCGCCGCCCCAGACGCGTGTGCTCCAACTGCCGTCTGCGCTCGGCGTCGACGTGCCAGCTAAGCGTCGGCCGCTTGTCGGTGCCGCCGATCTCAGCGACCACGAAGCTCGAGAGGTGTTCACGCCCCAGGGTTTTCTTGAGGCGATGCTCGAGGCTGCCACGGCGGATGCGTCCGGACTGCACTAGCCGCTCGAGTTGTTCGAGTTCCACCTTGGCCTTGGCGAGTCGCGCCGCAATTCCGCGCTTCTGCCCTTCCAGCAACTCCTTGCTCTCGACGACCACCAAGGTCCGATCCAGCTCACCGAAACTGGACCGCGTCCTTGCCGCTCGGACCTCTGAGAGCTTGCCCGAGAGCTTCTTCATCGCTCCGTGACCGGCGGCGAACACCAGCGCAGACTCCGCCGCCTTGTGGCCAAGTGGCAGCGAGATGAGGCTGTAGTAGCCGGTGACGTCCAGCTCGAGTTCGAGCTGTGGGCTCCAAAACCCGCCGTCGCGCACCAACGTGCGCTCGGCTGGGCGCCGACGTCCTTCGCCCTCATCGAGCGCGGCGTGTAGCTTGCCAAGACTGTCCAGGCAGCTTCCCAGAACTCCTTGGTCCGAGCCGTTTCCCCCATACGTGCGGTAAAGAAGTGGCACGTGCCCGGTCTCGCTCGCCAGCAGGCCCAGACCCACCACGCGCAGATCGCTGCGCTTGCTCTTCGCGTGGCCGCGCCGAGCCAGCTCTCCGGGGGTCGTCGTGGCAATGTGCGTGTCGAAGTTCGTCGTGTCGAAAGCCAGCACGTCGGCCGACAGCTCGAAGCGACCGACCGCAGCCTTCGCAAGCGCCACCTGCGCGGTGTCCAACTCGGCCTCGGTCACCCGCTGTGCAATCCGATGGAATGCTTGCCCCGTGAACCTCGAGCCCGGCAAGCAAGACGCCCTCGGCACGCTCGCGTCCAGGAACTCCGATAGGTCGCGCTTCGGACCGGGCTCGCACACCCGCTGTAGAGCCACTGCCAATACCATCTCCCCGACCGAAGGACCTTTCTTGGCGCCGTGGCCGGCACACGCCCGGTCAATGTGCCCGATCAGGTCGAGTTGCTCAGCGACCCAGAGCAGTGCTCCGACGTCGCCCACAGCGCGTGTGCCAACGGTGCGTGTCTCCCCCAGGTCTGCACTGGGCGCCGGGTCCGCCGGGCCCAGCACCGCCTGCCGCGCCACCGACCGACCTTGCGCAGAATCCCACACCGACTGCGCCGCGACACGATACCGACGGCCGCCCATCTCGCGCTCGAAAATATGCATATCCATCATGTAGCACATATTGGGCGCAAAATCAAGGGAAAATACTTGCTTAACTACTGTCGCCGTGCGAAAGTAGGGCTAGCCCCCCTACGGGCGCACAGTTAATCGGGCAGCGGTTCGTCCTTTGATCCCTAGGCGGTGCGTCATCCCGGAAGTCACGAACGACTATTCCGATCTTCCTCGCAGCGCCTCCCACACGCGCATCGGCGTTGCGGGCATATCCATTTCCATGATGCCCCGCGGCCGCAGCGCGTCGATCACCGCATTCATGATGGCGGCGAGCGCGCCGGTGGTGCCTACCTCGCCCGCTCCCTTGGCGCCGAGCAGGTTGGTCGTGCACGGCACCGGATGCTCGGCGATGCGGAATTCGGGCATGCCGTCGGCGCGCGGCATGAAGTAGTCCATGA
>JAZDLZ010000416.1:0-3561 GCA_043801535.1 Pseudomonadota bacterium | reverse complement strand
GGCAGCATATGCCTTGGCCTGATCCCGGGTCAGGAGCATCACCGGGAGCGACAGCCAGTCCACGCAGTCGGGAAAGGCGGGCGGGCAGTAGCGCTCGCCCTCGGTCACCGTGGTGGAACGACGGGTGGCGCCGACTCCATCGATGAGAGTGAGCCTGGCTTTGCCGTCGGCGGCAAGGGAGAGATGGGAGTGCAGGTGCGCTGGCCGTTGCTCGGCGGGCAGGGCGCGGAGGAATTCCAGGTAGTCGGCGTAGGTGACCTCGGTGCGGCCGATGACGAAAGCAGCAAGCTCGACCTCGTGCTGGGGCGCAGCATCCAGCAGCTTGCGGGTGTTCTCGTCGTGGTTGCTGCCAAAGAGAAAGCGGCCAGCCGGCACGTAGGCATAGCCGGCTGGCACTGCGCCTTCGCGCGGCAGCACAATGGCAAGCTGACGCTGCTCGCCAGCCCGGACCACGAAAGGAAAGTGCGTCCGCAGGTAGCCGGCAGCCGTGGCAGTGATGAGATAGGAGCCAGCAGCAAGCTCGAGCTGGTGCTGCGCGGTGGTGGTCCGTGATTCGACCAGGGGTGGGCCAAGGCCGAAACGGTCGTTCCTGGCTTCGTCGAAGCGCTGGACGACCAGGTGGGCATGGGGAGGCTCGGTCTGCACCTCGACCGTCGCCGTCACCACCAATCTTGCCAGCCGGGAGCCGTCGTCGAAGAGGATCAGGCGCGAGCGCAGGGTGGCCAGGACAGTCGGTGACCTGAAGAGTCGCTCGCCAGCAAGATAGCGGCCGAGCGCCAGGTCGGCAGCGAGCTCCCGGGCAGCAGCGCTGGTCGAATCAACGGAGAGCGCCCGATCGATGGCCACGGTGGCGCTGCCGCGTGGCTCGTCGGCCCGGGCCTCGGATCTCTGGTATTGTGCCCAGAGCTTTTCGGCCTTCTCGGTCTGGTAGCGGTCGAAAAGGTCCAGCGCCTCGGCGCGGGCAGCGAGCGCCTGCTCCTCGAGCTCGGCAGCCTGGCCGAAAATGGCGCGGGCATTGGCGAGATGGCGCGATAGCTCGAGCTGTTGGCGCTCGGCAGCCGAACGCCAGAATCCCAGGCCGACGGCCAGCAGCAGGGCAGGCAAGGCAGCAATGAGCACCGCTCTCAGCGCCAGGCTTCGTCGCGATGCTGTCCGGCAAGCAGCCACGAAATCCCTCTCCTTCTGGCCAAGACGTTCCCCGGCCACGGAGGCAAGCTCGCGAGCCTGGCGTCCGTCGACGAGCTCCTCGCGGCGGCGGCCGAGCCTTGTCCACTCGGCGGCGGCTTCGGCCAGAGTTTCCGCGGCATGCCTGGCCTTGCGCTCGTCGAAGAGCCAGTCGCCAAGCGTGGGCCAGGCGGTGATCAGCGCTTCGTGGGCGATCTCGATGGTCGGACCTTCTTCGTTCTGCGAAGCCACCACCAGCCGGCCAGCGATGAGTACTTCGAGGGCATGGGTGTGGAAGCTCTTGGCGGAATCCTTCTCGGCAGGGACAACGTCGCGCACCAGCCGGCAGGCCCGGGTTTCCTCGGCGGTGATGAGGGCGAGGAGTATCGCCTTCGCCGGTGCTTGCAGGAGGCCGGGCAGCGGGGAAAACACCGCGTCGGCGTGCTTGGCGAGCGCACCACTGACGCCTCCCAGCTCGGCCAGGGCAGCGGCGGGCAGGATTCGCTGCTCTTCGTCGCGGTGCTCCCAGAGAGTGGCCAGGGCGAACTGCAGGAGCGGCAGCGGGCAAGTCTGGGCGTCGGCGACCAGCTCGTCGACCATGGCGGCAGTCTCGAAGCGGTAGCCATGGCTGCGCGCTGGCTCGACGATGGCCGAGCGCAGTCCCTCGGGGGTGGGATGCTCGAGAAAACAGGTGCCGCGCAGCGCTGGCAGGTGCAGCCCGCCCAGCACGTCGAGCCGGCCAAGATAGTCGCTGCGCACCGTGGCCAGGATGCGGATGGTCGGAAACGAGTCGACGAAGCCGCCGAGCACCGACACCAGTGCGTCCAGATCGTCGGTGGAAGTGGCCGCGGCTCTCATGGTGGCGACCTCCTCGAGCTGGTCGATCACCAGGAGGAGGCGCTGGTTGCGGCAGTGAAGCTCGCGTGCCAGCCAGGGTGGGTCGGCGAGCAGGTGTTTTCCCAGCCTGGTCTCGGTGATCTGCAACGGCCGGGATAGCGCCGCCAGGAGCGACGCAAACGGATTTCCGCCCGGGCGCATCGTCACGACCAGCACCGGACCGCCGCCGAGCGCGCCGGCGGCAACCCGTGGAGCGACGCCGGCGTGAGCCAGCGACGACTTTCCTATTCCCGATGGACCGACGACCAGCGCGATCGGCGCGGTGCGCAATCGGGACAACACCGTAGCAACGTCCCTGTCCCGGCCGTGGAAAAGGGCACGGTGCTCGGCTCGGAACGCGGACAGCCCTCGGTAGGGACCATCGGCCGCTGGTCGAAACAGGCCGCCGGGCAGCGGCAGGGGCAGCGGAGTCGCTCCCTTTTCGCCGACCGCGCGGCCGGCGCCGGCGTGACCAGACATGGCGGCCCGGCCAGCCTGGGCGTCTCCGGCCATGGCTCTCCCGGCTGCTGCCTCGCCAGTCACGATGGGCCAGGCCAGCCTCGGTTCTGCCATGGCCATGCTGGCGAGGTCGATCCCAGCCGGACCTTGTTCGGCGGCTACGCTCTCCGCGATCAACTCGAGCTGACTGCGGATACTGTCGGCAGTAGGGCGAGACGCCGGATCGTGGGCCAGACAGGAAGCAATCAGCTCGACGAGCAGCGGCGGGGTGCTCGCGGGCACCAGCTCGGCGAAACTGGGTGCCTTGCCAGCGAGCACGAAGCGGCGCAGCCCCTCGAGGTTCTCGTGAGAAAAGGGCGGCTTGCCAGTGAGGAGCTCGAAGAGCACCGCTCCCAGCGAGTACACGTCGGCAGCGCGACTGGCTGGCTCGCCCCGCCACATTTCGGGCGCCATGTAGAGCGGCGTGCCGACGATAGTGTTTTCGTTCGTCAGCCCGCCGTCTTGCAGCACCTCGCTGGCCATCTCGGCGATGTCGGCAAGCCGGGGCCCCGGCCCGTACTTGAGCTGCTGCTCTTGCCGGGCCTTTTGCCGTTCGGCGTATTTCTGCATTAGCTGCTGCCGGAGCGGCAGTCCCGGAGCCAGCTCCGTTCCTGGCTTGGCCGCTTGCTCGGTCTTCGCCCCTCGCCACGGGTTTGGCATTGGATCCGGCGCCAGGCCAGGCTCGAGACCGGACGATAGACCGGACGATAGACCGGACGATAGAATAGTGGCGTCGCCCCGCACGGCAAGCGAAGGCGGCGTTGCTGGCAGCGCAACTGGCGGCGTGATGGGCAAGGCGATCGGCGGAGTCTGCAAGGGAAGCCCCGGCAAACCGAGGGAGACGCCGGTTGCGTCGGCGGCGGTTCCCGAAGCGTTGCTGCCGCATGTCGCGTCTGCTTCGGCGCTTGCCGCATCCATTCCGGCAGCCGGCGCAATCTCGCCAGTGAGCAAGGTGGCGTCCACCCGCGTGTCCGCCTGACGGCGAGACTCCGCTGCCTCGGTCGAATCCGTCGCTGCCGCACT
>JAZDLZ010000361.1:0-2770 GCA_043801535.1 Pseudomonadota bacterium | reverse complement strand
AGGGCGAGGATGGCTGCCTCGATGGCAGCGTCTCTCTCCAGGATGAACTGGGCCAGTCCGTGTTTCGCAGTACAGAGCTTTGCGTGAACGCTGGTTGCGTTGTCCATGCTTCTTGGTTCCTTTCGTGCTGGTTGTTTGTTGTTCAGATTCCGGCCACGGCGCGCTTGACAGGCTGCACGTCGTCTGCCGTGGCAGTGGCAGTGGTAGCCGCAGCGGCAGTGCTGGTGGTGGTGCTATGAGGTGCAGGACAAGGGCACTCACTATCTCATATCGAAAATGAACGAGGTGACCAAATGACAGACGGAATAGTAGGAAAGGCCGATGCCAAGCATCGGCCCGAGGCCAAGCTCAAGGCAGGCGCGATCACTGCCACGATCTGGAAGGCCAGGGACGAAAAGAGCAAGACCAGGCTCTGCGTCTTCGAGCGAACGTACAAGGACAAGGATGGCAACTGGGCCAACACCAGCCATTTCAGCGCCCAAGACGTGGCTGCCGTGGCACTCCTGGCCAAGCGCGCATTCGACCACATGGTGGAGAAGGAATGAAAACACGGCAGTCTCCACCAAACCCTCGGCGGAAAGCTCGTGCTCCCGGCGCTGCGATCCCCGCCGGCGCCGGCGCCGCCGCCGCAGGTTCGTGCGAACCCGGCGCAGTGGGAAGCGTTCGCACGATCGGCTCGGCGGGCTTCGCACGCGCTGCCCACTTCGCACGTACCGCCGCACATGCCGCCCACTTCGCATGTGCCACCGCACGTGCCGCCGCTGCGATTCGCACGACAACCCTCGGCGCCGTCCTCTTCGCACTCATCCTGATATCACTCGCCGCCCCGCACGTGCAGGGAGGCTCCCTCGGCGAAGACACCATGCAAGTCTTCGAGGTGCTGCGCCAGGCCAGCATCGACGAAATCTACGACCAGTGGGGAACCTGGATCGACTTCACACTGTTCCTATTCCTATTCATCCCGCTCACCCAGCTCGCGCTGGGCCGCCACTTCGTCGGAAGGTCCGGCAAGATCCTGGCAGTCGCCGTCGGACTCATCCTGAGCCTCGGCCTTGCCGTCATGGAGCGCACCATGCACTTCAACCTCCGCTCGTTCGGACCCGTTGCAGCGCTGCTGGCCATGGCAGCAGTGGGAATGCTCATCTTCCTCACACTCAAGCACTTGGGAGTGCACGCCGTGACCGCCGCCGCGCTCTCCTACATCCTCATGTACTTCTCGCTCCAGGCTGTCGGGCCCGGGCTGTACGACTGGATCTACGACCGCGCTCCGTGGGTATCCATCATCCTGATCCTGTGCATGGCCATCGCCATCGTCAAAGGAGTGAGGAGCATCTGGCCGTCGATACGGGCGCGTACCCAGCTCCCGACCGCTGTCGCCGCCAAAGGGCGTACCGAGGAGGGGCTCCGTGAGGAGGAAAAGGGCGTCAAGGCGCTGCGCAAGCTGACCAAGACCGAGCACCGCGACACCAAGAAGATGATCCGCGACCTCGAACGGGCCAAGACCATGATCAAGACTGGCAAGGCCAAGCAGGAAGTGTGCGAAATGCTCCACGCCCTCGAGTTCCAGGACGACGAGATCCTCCGCCACGTCTACGAGCTCAAGCAGCTCACCGAGCGCCTGCGCAGCCTCGATCTGGCCGCCTATCACCAGCTCCGCGACCAGTACCAGGGCACCGCGCTCAAAGAGCAGCGCGACCATTTGCGCAAGGAGATCCACGACGAAATGGACAAGGTCCAGGCCGAGCAGACCATCGAGCAATTCGAGAAGCTCCTCGAAGACCGCTCCATGCACGCCCGGAACTACCTCAAGCTCGTCGCCAACTACGTCGACAGCAACGACCCGGGCGGCGCCGTCACCCTCGTCGACAAGGCAATCTCCTGCATGAAAGACATCCAGACCGGCACCGAACGCGTGCGAAAACTGGAGAAGCACCTGTGCCGCCTGCTCAACCACGAGCGCGATATCGCCCACGACGAAACCAGGCTGGAAAAAAAGGCAGCCTGATCGCGACTCACCGTCCCCGCCCTGACCATGACCACCCACGACTGCAACACGACCGTGACATTCCCGAGAATAGTCCAAACACTGCGCGAACGCGACGCCCTCATCGAAGCACTCGCACTGACGAGCGCCGACATCCTGGGCATGGTCGAGCGCCAATGCGAGCTTGCGAGACTGCTCCAGATCCAGTGCAAGATGCTCCTCGACAATCACGCCGCCGACACCAAGCTCGCCGGCGATGGCTCGGATCCAGCAGAACAATTCCCGGCACCGCCCGCCCATCAGCGAGACGACTGCCTGGCCAGGGAACGAGCTGCCTGGGCACTGCCCGCTGATAGCTGCATCCACAACCGGGCGCTCATCATGGAAGTCCTGCGCCTCAGCGACAAAGTCACCAGGAACGCACGCGACGCAGCCAACCTCCATGACAGGATCGAGGAGGTGGAGCAGCGCAAGCGCCGTCTCCTTGGCCGCTGATCCCCGCCGGCACCCGCCCCAGCCTCTCAGCCCCCCCCAGCGATTCCCGACCCGTTCTTCTTCCCTGCACCATCCTGCCAGACTTCGCACGTGCGAACACCCGCTGCCATCCCGTACCAAGTCTCGCCTTCTTGCCGAAGAGAAAATCCTGGTGTGTCCCGGAGAGTCGACGGCGATTGCTCGATCGACGGTGGCCAACCGATTGATTTGATCCGGGATTCCGGCCGCCTATTCAGGTGCGAGCCGTACCGGGGGGGCTGTTCCAGTTCCTGGTTCCTTGTCCCTAGTTCC
>JAZDLZ010000347.1:0-2035 GCA_043801535.1 Pseudomonadota bacterium | reverse complement strand
TCTGGGCGGGCCATCAATCCTCAATACCCTGAACAGTTTTCTCGATGTACTCGCGATTGACCGGGACTTCTTCGAAGGATCGGGAGCTCTTCGGTTCCCCGTCGTCCTCATTGTCGTAGTCCACAATCATTGCTTCTATACCCTCGTCTTCCGCGATTACGTCCTGGACGATTCCGCCGCTGACGTAGATAACTATGCGGATCGGCGTCCGTTTGGATACTTTTGTTTCCATATTCTCACCTCATGTATGGGGCACGCCCCCAAAACGGGCGTGCCTCAGACCGTTGTTCCTGTTCTTGGCTGCCAAAAGACCCAGCCGTTCGTGACACCTCCGCTGCGACCAAGATTGTTCGCCTGGCGATGCGCCTCCGTGGCCTCGACCGCCGCCCGCGTAGGTGTGATGCACACCTTGCCCTGAGCTGGGCCAGAGGTAATAACCACACTCCGGCCGCTCTTCACGCTGAGGTTCTCCACAACCGTGGCCGTGAAGAACTCTCTGCCGATCTGGCCGACCAGTTCAGTGCCGACCGGCCACCAGGGGTGTTTGACTCGCTCCTCGCCCACGCAAATGGTGGAGGTCTTGGACTCTCGGGTGCGCTGCCGCTCGTAGTCGCCGCGCGAGGATCCAGCGGTCGACGGCCCGACTCCAGCCGACGGCCTGACGGCGTTTGCTTGGAGTCCACAAACGGACATTTGTGCATCAACATCGGCTTTCGCAGGCGCGGTCTCGTTGGGCGCGGCGACTAACGTCGCAGCCTCGCTAACCGGTGCCTTGGGCCGAGCTCTTGCACCTGGTATTCGCTTGGGCGTACCCACAGCAACAACACCGTCCGACCGTATGAATTCCAGGTCTTCCGCAGTCAGCGTGCTCGCAGCCTCCAACATCATTCTCATCCGGTCATCCAACATTTCTCAATCCTTTCTTCAGTGTCCGGCCCAGCAGCTTGCAGAGCTGAGCCGGCAAGTCCTGCAATTCATGAACGACAATCGTGTCCGCCACGATTGCGCGCAAGCTCTCATCCTGAATGCCGACACCAATGAGCTCGATGCCGGCCCTCTCAATGCGTTCTGCCACGTACTTGGCATGCTTCACAGCCGAGTTGTCGTTGGCCTCGCAGCCCGCCCGGCCGTCGGTAAGGACCAGCATGATCTTTCTGGTTTCACAGCGCGGCGCAAGTCTGCATGCCGCAATCTGCATCGCCTCGCCAAGAGGCGTAAGCCCAGTGCCTCTGATATTGGGCAAACGACGCAGGGCAGCCTTCACCGGCTCGTCGAACTGTTTGACCACCCCGATTTCGAGGTTGGCAAAGCGGCTGAAGCGCTGGCGCAGGACACTGGGGTCTTCGCCATGCTCGGTCGCCTGCTTGAACATGCTCGTGTCCGTGCCAGTAGTGAATGTGATGGCCTCGGTCGCAACCTTGAGCTCATGCAGCGCTTGCAGTAGAACCCGCAACGCATCCCTGGCCACGTTCATCTTCTGGCTGGTCATGCTGCCGGAAGCGTCGAGGACAATCGACACCGCGGTAGACTGACCCTGAACCATGGCCCGCGTTCTGAACACATCAAGCTCGGATCGTTCCAGGCAGAGCCTGTGCAGACTTCTTGGCGACAGCTCGCCACGGAGCTGATCATCCCGCCACCAGCGTTTCTCGGCAGAGCGGAGCGCATTTGCCAGACCACGACGCAACCGCCGGACCACATCACCATGTCTGCCCAGCATCTCCTGCACGTCGCGCTCATCGGCCGTGGGCACCCCGAGTATACGGTCGAACTGCTTGGTGTAGACGCGGTATTCCCTTTGGCAGTCCAACTGTGCGACATGCTCGGCAATGGCCTCGGCAAGAGCCTCGGTCATGAGCGATGCCTCGCCTGCGCCGCGAGAACATCCTATGCCTTGGCCTTCTGGCTCGCCCTGCGCGGGACTTTGAGCAGGCTGCTGTGCTCGGTCGCACTGCGATTGGCCGTCATGTTCCGCCTTCTGCTTGCCATTCGGCGCCTCATTGGTCGGAGCCGCGGGTTTCTCACTCCCTTGACC
>JAZDLZ010000329.1:0-2743 GCA_043801535.1 Pseudomonadota bacterium | reverse complement strand
GCCTAGCAGCCAACGGGACGCCTCTCGATTTCCGAGCGCCGACAGCACCACCAGCCAGGCATCTACGGCCCTTGCATGGCTGACCAGCGCTTCGTCTGGAGATCCCTCCAGGAGCGTCTCTTGAACCACCACCCCAATGCCACGTAGTCGCTCTGCTTCGGCGTGGAGCCGGCGCCTTGCCTCTGTCTCGAGTGCCACGTGCTGCTTTTCGTCTCCGCCGGTACCAACTGGTAGCGCGTACGCCAAGCCGAGTCTGCAACCGAGGCTCTTGGCGAGGCTCGCTGCCACCGTGGCGGCTGCGCCGCTCTGAGTCGAAAAATCAGTCCCGCAGACGATCATCGTTCCTCCCATCGAGAATGCGCTCGTCAGATAGGCCCAACCCGACACTATACTCCGGCGTAGCCAAGAACCTCTCCACCTTGCCTCCGCTAACCTAGCAGACTTCCGGCCGCACCGCACCGCATGCATGCGACTAACATGCGGCTGCGCCAACCATCGACCTTTTGGAATTGGGACTTCTTCGCGGTACTATTGCTTCATGAGCCGCACGACCTTCGTGGTTGCGACCATCTCGTGTGCCGTTGCGGTGGCAGCGCCGGCAATGCCGGCCATGGCAAGACGCCCGGCAACGACCAAGGCCATCGACCAGGGATTCAAGCTTCTGGCCGACGGCTCGGAGCTTTTCCTCAAGCTCGACCGAATTCCGCAGACTCCCTTGCTCCGCGAGGCAAAGGACGGTCTCGAGCTCGTGATCCCGAAAGCACGAGCCAAGAAGAGATTCCGCCATCTCGAGCCGCGCTACTTCCCGACTCCGGTGCGGACGATGGAGCTTCGCCAGCAGGGCGCCGACTTGATCGTGCACGTAGTGCTCAAGCAACCAGTCGAGCCCAAGCTCGAAGTCACCCAAGACAAGAACGGCGCCACCGTGAAGCTCGTGTTCCCGCCCGGACAGCCAGACGTCGAGCCTCCGCCGCGACCGGCCAAAGCAGCGGGGACAGCGGAGGACGACAGGGACGGCGGGGGCAGTGGGGATGGCCAGCCGGATCCCGCCGGAGACATCGCCGCGGATACCGACGACAAGGACTCCCTCGAAGAAACGGAAGGGCAGTAAGGGGGCAGCTTCTCGATTATGTTGAATGACGCGGGCGATGCCTGCGCCAGCTTGCCGCCCAGAGAGAGAGAGCTGCCGCGACCAACAGCAGGGGTGATCCTGCCGGCTTCGAGGTAGCTCCGACTCGGCAGCCGCACCCGTAGAGCTGGACGAGCTCGGCTTCGGCACCGGCCTCGGTGCGAGGAGCATCGCCGGGACCGCCTCCGTCGGTCGAGCCAGGATGGCTGGCGTCGAATCGACCATCGCCATTGGCTGCGCCATCGTGCAGTGGGCCGTCAGGCGCTCGGGCATCGAGCCTGGCGTTGGATCCGTCGGGCGCGCCGGGACCATCGGAGCGCCGAGCAGCATCGCGAGCGCCGTCAGCCGGCCCGTCGACCGCAGCGTCTGGGAGATCCTCGCACAGGTCGCCAATGCCGTCGCCGTCGCTGTCCTGCTGGTCTGGGTTTGGAACAGTTGGACAGTTGTCCGGCTGGGGCTCCCAGTCGCACACCTCGTCGCCGTCCGCGTCGAAATAGCGATCCGACGGACACGACGGCGACGTCCCGGTGCAGCTCTCGGCCACGTCGCAGTCGTCACGCGCGGGCCGACATGCTCGCTCGCTATCCGCCAGAGCCCACGACTGATCGCAGCGACCGTCACCGTCGCAGCGAGCATCGGCGCAGTCCTTCGACGAGATGTCCGGGCAAGGAGTACCGGCGGCAGCGTGACCACTGTCGGCAGGACAATCGGCCGAGACGCCGTCGCAGGCTTCCGGTGCGTCGCAATCGTCGTCGATGGCAGGCCGACACACTTGCCCGCGGTCCGCCTTGGCCCACGACTGATCGCAGCGACCGCTGCCATCACAACGAGCTTCGGCGCAATCGCCCGGGGTGAGATCGGCGCAGGCAATATCCGCGGCGGCATGACCGCGCTCGGCGGGACAGTCGGGCGTCGACCCGTCGCAGGTCTCCGGTGCGTCGCAGATGGCGTCGAGGGCCTCTCGACACACGGAATCGGCAAGCGCGAGACGGGACGGGCAAGCGCCAGCAAAGCCAGTGCAGACATCGTCCACGTCGCAGGGAAGGTCAGAAGACCTGGCGCACACGTAGTCCTTGGCTTCTGCCGCCTGCGCCGGATTGCAGATGCCAGTGCCATCGCACTGGGCGTCGTTGCAGTCACCAGGCTTCGGATCGGAACAGGGCGTCCCGACTGGCAAATGGCCGCGCTCCGTCGGACAGTCAGCGGTCGTTCCGCTGCAGGCTTCCGGCAAGTCGCACTCGTCGTCGAGCGCAGCGCGACACACCGTGTCCTTCGGTTTGAAGCTCACCGGGCACGCTCCGCCCGCCACGCCGTTGCAGACGTCGTCCTCGTCACACGGCAGCGATGCCCTGGCGCAGACGTAGCCGGCTTCCTCGACCGTCCAAGTCTGTTTGCAGGCACCAGCACCGTCGCAGTGGGCATCATTGCAGTCCCCGGGCGTGCTGTCGGTGCAGGCAGCGCCTGGAGCAGCGTTGGCAAAGGAAACACAGTCAGTGCTGTCCTTGCACACGCCAGCGGACTTGCACCGGCCGATCTGGATGTCCAGGTAGTCGCGGCACTCGACGTCAAACCCACTGCAGTCGACAGGGTCGCGGTCGGAGTCGTGGGCTGGGA
>JAZDLZ010000247.1:0-5146 GCA_043801535.1 Pseudomonadota bacterium | reverse complement strand
CCCCAGCGGCATCGACGACGAAGGTTCTCCCGTTCATTTCGTGCTCCTCATGGCCTTCACACCCAGCCGCTTCTCGGACAGCCTGATTGCCTCATCGTCCTTGTCGATCCCAACGAAGTTGCAGCCGACGTGAGCAGCAGCAACGCCCGTCGTGCCACTTCCGAGGAAAGGATCAAGCACAACCCCGTCTCGGGGAGTTACCAGACGGATGAGCCATTCCATCAATGCAATGGGCTTGACCGTCGGCCAGGTGTTCTGGACCGCGTAGTGGCCATCAGCCCCGAGGTTCCGATCCGACTTTGACGCCTTTGCGTTGAACCGGAACGCGTCGATCTCGCTGTACGAGAACGTCGGGTAGAAACGAGAGGCACCTCCAGTCGAGGCCGGAACGTCTCGGCCGTACGCGGGCGCGCCATCACCGGCCCAACCCTTGTTGTACGTAGCCCGCGCCTTCTCGGAATGACGCAGAGATGTTGCGGAACGAGCGCCGGAGGTGCGCGATCCTGATTGTGCGTCTAGTTCGCGGACGGGGCAACCAGGAGCGCATTCCCAAGCCTCAACGCTCTCCTTGCCACTCTTGCGCTCGGTGAGACCGTCTTGACCCGTCCAGCCGCCACTGTAACCGCTTGTACCACGGGCGCTGGGAGAGTGACCATTCGACTTGACACTCTGCGTTCCAATGCGTCTGCATTCTGACGAATGACTCAGAACGACATCAGGTGGCCAACGTCCTGTGCCATTGTCGTTCGGCTCAAATGAGTGGCGATCGAGATCACGACCGGCGTCTGGTTTCGGACAGCCACGCGCTTTTGTCGTGGCCATACCAGCCGGTTTTGCTGACGCCCGATCGGTCTCTGACTGAAAGTTCACGCGGCAAGCATCTACGTTGTACGCCCCAACTCCCCACTTGAGGATGTTCGCGTGGATCGTCCTCTCTCCGATCGGGCGCTGCGCGATACAGATGGGCTCATGTGCCGGCTTGAGCGCGCCGCCGATTCCTTCCAGGGCCTTGCGCTCCTCAGCCGAGAGGCCCTTGCGCTTCGAGAGCATCCCAACCTTGTTCATGCCTTGCGCGTACATCCACTCGATCGAGCCGCAGATCGTGAAACCCGCGTCTTCGATTGCGCAGACCATTCGATGAGCTGTACGGGGCGCGCCGAAGGCAAGTAGGAAACCACCCGGCTTGAGAACGCGAAGCGCAGAGGTAGCCCAGATGGACGAGGATGTTTGGTACAAACGTGACGAGTCCGCTCTTGTCTCATCCCAGGTCGGAATGGTGCAGATGCAGGACTTATTGCCCCGCTTATGCTTATGACAAGTGGTACAGACGGGATTGCGATTGGAACTGAAATTGGGAGGGACGAGTCCAGGTCGGTAACTGACTTCGGTGAACCCGGCTTTCCAGGCGCCCTGCCCTGAATGGATACCGCTCTTGTACTCCGGTCCTGTCTTGAACGTGTCCCATTCCTTCCCCATGAACTCAAGTCCGTAAGGAGGATCACACACGATCGCATCCACGCTGCATTCAGGCAGGCGCGCCATCATCTCAGCGCAGTCACCTTGGATGATCCTGGTTGTCATCGCTTGCGCCTCCCTATGAACCAACCCGATTCCTTGGAGAGCGTCTCGGCCTGTTCGACCGCCGTTTCGCCGGCCGAGTCGAAGTTACGGTAGGTCTCGTTCACGACGAGTTCAGCGACGATCTCTCGGATCTCACGCCATCTGGCGTCTAGATCCTCGCGCGTGACGAGATCAACGCGACGGAAGCCGCGCCTCTCGGTACTCGGATCGATGTTGAGCTGCACGTGTCCGTCGTGACTTGTACAGCCCATGTACATGCCGGCTCGGTACAGACCGTCAGCGCGACAAACGACGTTCTCGCGGATGACCTCATGTGCCTGACCACACGTGGAACAGAAGCGCCATCGCGGTCGCCAGGTGTTATCGAGGTAGACGTAGAACCGCTCGTACCAATGACCAGGCCAGTAAGCGAGTTCGAGCGTCCGCGTCCAGGCCATCCGCTCACCCTCGTGGACGCAAACAACGGCATCGTGGCACGAGGTACACGGCTGACCCGAGACGATTGAGGGCCGAAGGACAACGCTGTGTGCTAGGCTCATGGCGTCCTCTTTGTATGAACGCGAGTCGCAATGGACATCAGCGTATGGCTATCTTCGGAGGAGATGAGCCCACGCGCTTGTGCTGTCTCGAGCACTTGACCGTTGTACAGCGTTGCGCAGGCGCCCTTGAATTGCTTGATGCGCCAGTTGGTCTCACGCGTGGCGCATTCCTTCTCAGAAGGAGGGGACTGCCGGACACGACGAAGCTGGCAGCTCGAGATGTACTCGGTCGTGCGATCAGGAAATCCTACAACGAGGTAGGAAGTGACTTCATCTGCGACAGCCAATACCCGACCTATCCCGTGTCTCTCGTAGAGCGGTCGATCGATCACACGAACCTGCTCACCGACCTTCAAGGACTTACGCATGCTTGGTTTCCTCCTCGACCAATCGCCTCTCGCTCAACTTGACGTACTCGTGGTTCAGTTCGATCCCCACATAAGAGCGGCCGAGCTTGATCGCCGCAACGCCAGTTGTTGCTGCGCCGCTAAAGGGATCGAGGACAACGCCGTGAGCAGGACAGCCGGCTTTGATACACGTTTCGGCTAGCTTGGGCGCCATAACCGCGAAGTGGGCACCCCTAAATGGCTTTGTTGGGATCGTCCAAACGGAACGAAGATTGCGCTTGTTGCCAGCAGAATACCCAGCGACACCGATTGGACGTTCCTTGGCCGGAAATCCGTGACCTCCTATCCCCTGTTGCATATCTGTCGGGAGATAGGATTGATCACACTTGCGAGCAGTCCATGGCACAACAGGCGCACATGTGACGGCTTCTTCAGCCACAACGTTCTTATCGTAGTAGTAACTCTTCTGCTTTGTGAGTAGGAACAGGTACTCGTGGCTCTTTGTCGGTCGATCCCTCACAGCCTCGGGCATACAGTTGCCTACGTACGGATCAAACGTCTCGATGAGCCTCTGCGCCATAGCGGCATCAAGGCCGACCTCGGCGCACGCCTCTTCAAGACGCTTTGTGTTATCACCTTGGCCACTCGTACCCTTTGCCCAGATCACATCGCTTCGCAGAAACCAACCGCCGGCCTGAAGCGCGAAGGCGACGCGCCAGGGGATACCAATGAGATCCTTCGGCTTGAGACCATCTGGGACTCGAGATCCTTCATGCTCTTGAGCCGGCGAATGCTTCGCGCCGCCTTTAGTGGAACCAACCTGATAGCTCCGATTCGCGGCATAGCAGTCTCCCAGGTTGAGCCACAACGTCCCGTCGCTTCGTAGCACTCGGTACACTTCTCGGAAGATCGCAGCCAAGTGTTGAACGTACAACTCCGGTATAGGCTCGCCGCCGAGAGAGCCACGCCAGGCGTTACAACGGGAGCAGAATGTACTCGCGTCACTCCAAGCGTGCTTGCACTCGACACTTCCGTCCCACACGATCGGTGCAGTCTTGTAATCTCTCAATCCCCAATACGGCGGGCTCGTGACGATACAGTTGACAGATCCGTCTGGCAGTCGGCGAAGCACATTGAGTGTGTGTCCTTGAATGATTCGATGCGTCATCGCTTGAACTCCCGATCGATCAGATCGAACAGCGAGCCTGCCGGCGCGTTGGCTCCGGCCGATCCAACATGTCCCTGACTGCCCTTGCGAGCGCGAGCTGCCGGCCGTGCCTGATCGACTGCGCCTCCCACTTCTCCCGGGCGCGACGGCGCTTCGTCACGAACAGGGCCACCTCGTTGACGTGACCTTGCACCGTCTGCGCTCCTGCCGGTCCGTTGAGACCGCGCATCCGCTCCTCGTTGCTGCATGTCGCTTCCGTCCAACGTTCGATCCGGTGCAGCCTGTCCGTGCGCCTGTCGACGATCGCGCAGAACTCGTTCACCGGTCCCGTCGTCCAGCTTGGCGGCTCGTCGTGGCGCGTTGCCGTTCCGACGCCGCGAATCTCGTTGGACGTCGGATCCCGAAGGATCACGATGGTCGTCCGTCCCCTGACGCGCCATAGCATCTCGAGGAACGTTCCGGCTGGGAGCGTCCACTTTGCTCTCATCAGCGCATCTGCCAGCTCGCCCGCATCCACCTGCTTGAACGGCATCATGTCCTGGTCCCTCCTTGATGATCGGTCGCTTACGGTCCTCGCGATCCATGTCAACGCTGCTGAACACTTCGGGCGCGATGGGCACACCTGCGTACCAAATGCACTCGCTCACGCGTTGCCGGCGCTCGGCCTTAGCGCCGATTCCATGAAAGCGTGCCGCATCAAAGCGTGTGAAGCCTACCTTCCCGTTGCCCACCAGAACGCCGCCATACATTGGATGGGCCAGGCCATGCACGAGAACAGCAGCTCCCTTCCGAGCGCAGTCCACAGCCGCGAGCAAAAGTCGCTCGTGATCCTTCGTGTTGAACCCAGCTCCGGTGTAACCAGTGTAGGACTCGCGCGTGTAGGGCGGATCGAGCACTACGAGATCACTGGCCCTGACCTTCGCGCGTACAAGGGTCGCCTCGAAGTCGCCGGCTGTCAGCTTCGCGTTGGCGAATGCCATGCCGGCCGCGACGATCTCATGGCCTTTCGGAATACGGCCGGCGCGCTCGTCGCCACCATAAGGCGCGTTGAAGCCGCCCTTGCGGTTGAAACGCCAGAGTCCGTTGAAGGCTAAACGGTTCAACACGAACCAGCGTGCAGCCGCTTGGACGCCCGTCAGGCGCGTCTCTTGGTCGCGGAGCTTGTAGTAGCCATCCGCGCCCTTGAAACGCGCTAGAAGGGCGGCTACGGCCTTGGCGAAGCCTTCCGGGTCGGCCTGGAGACCGCTCCATAGCTCGATGAGCTGCGTACCGGCATCGCCGAGGACAGCAGGGACGCCCTCGAGGAGGACCCCTTCGTTTCCGTAGCCCTTGTTGACTTCAACCTCACGAACCAACGCGAAGAAGCTCGCGGCGCTTCCCATCATGGGATCGACCAGACGCTTGCACTTGTTCGCAGCCCAGACGGCGCGATAGACCGGAGCGCTCCACTTCTTGCTCCCGGGCATCTTCAAGATTGACTTCATGGCTTCTCCACGGCAACCCAGACCGTT
>JAZDLZ010000240.1:0-2351 GCA_043801535.1 Pseudomonadota bacterium | reverse complement strand
GTAGCCGTAGACCGAGCGCGAGTCGCTTGCCGAGCTGGTCCGGGCCGGAGCGCTTTCACGCCGGGGCGCGGGCTCGTCGTCGACCTGTTCGATCAGGTCGCGGTACATCCGCTCCGACTGCGTGAGCAGCTCGGTGGAATCCGCGACCTGGGTCTCGGCCCGTTCGAGCAGCACCGACTGTTCGGCACGCTCGGCGCGCAGGCGCTCGTTCTCGGCGCGCAGGCGTGCGAGCTCGTCGTCCTTGGCCCGATTCTGGGCTTCGATGGCGCTCAAGCGGGCGTCGGTCTCGGACTGGTTGTCCTCGATCATATTCCGCAGCGAGGCGAACTCGCTGCTCGACACGCCAACCGACACGCTGGCCGGAGCCGGAGCCGGAGTGGTCACCGAACCGCCACGTCGCTGCTCGGCCGCGAAGGTCGCGCAGGTCGCGAAGTCGGTGTACCCGGCAGCCAGGCACAGGGCCGCATCTTCCGAGCTGATCCTCTCCTCGGCGCTTGCCAGGGAGGTGACCAGCATCACGATCATCAGAGTTGCGTACTTCATGGTTTCCTCCCTAGGGTTTCGAGTTGGTTTCGAGAATCGCGGCGCTCAGTGCCGCGTTCTCGTCCTTGAGCCGTTCGATCTCGGCGACCAGTGCCTCGTACTCGGCTCGACTCACGGAGCCGGCCCGGGTTGCACTGACCGTGACGTTGGTATCACGCTGGTCCTCGCGGACCTGATTGACCTCGCCCTGAATCTGGCGCGCATCGCCCATCACTTGGCCCACGGCCATGGAGTTGGCATCGATGTTGGCGAGGACCTCGATGGTCCACATCCTCTGCAGGTACGCGTCCACGTACATGAGTGTGGCTTGATCGCGCCCCATCATCATGGCGCCGGGGTTCTGCATTCGGTAGGCAGCAGCGAGATCCCGCTGCGGGTCGCGACCCATGTACATGGGACCGTACCCGTAGCCAGGATAGCCGTATCCGCCGGAACCACTGAGGCTCGTTGCGAGCGGGGTTGAGCTGACGTTCAGGAAGCACGGGCCACCCGCACGCCACACATCGGCGCAAGCCGTCTGGAGCTCGTAGTTACCGAGTGACTCCACGACCCGCTGCAACTGCCGCGGGTTGGCGGCAGCGAGCTCGACGGTCTCGATCACGAGTTCACCGTCGATGTTCGTGGCCTTGAGCTTGGCCGCGTTGGCCTCGCCCACGAATCCGATCACGATCGCGATGATCGTCAATATCCAGAAGCTCTTCATTTTTTATCCTCCCGGGGTCTAGCCCCACTTTGTGAGGGGACTGGCCCCGATGTTGGTTCTATTCCTAGCCCCTTCAGGGGCGTTCGTATTCGAACCGGCCTAAAGGCCGTTAGAATTTTCGTTCTTTGTAAGGGACAATAAAAGCACTGACTCGAGGGGAACCCGCTTTGCAAGCAAAACGAGTAGAATCAGTGCCTTTATCTTCCCCTCAAAGTATTTTATTCAAGAGCGTATAATAGCATATTTTAGCCATTTTGTCAAGGGTAAACGGATCTACGGATGGCCACGGATCTACGGATTATTTCGCTAATCTTAGCCATAATAGCAATACTAACAATCATTGCAATTTAATATTTAAAAACGGCTGCCTGTATAACAGACAGCCGTTTGAGTAGTAGAAAGGTTCTATTTGCGGTTGGCAATGGCCTCGAGCTTGGCCCGAGTCTCGTTCGAGAGCCCACCCGAAGGTGTGCTCTCGCTCGAGCTTCCGAGCACCAGCTCTGCAGCGTGGCCACCCTTGGCCAAGGCCTCTTCCTGCGCGCGTCTCTCGCGCCGATCTTGCTTGGTGGACTTGTAGGCCCAGTCGAGCGTGGCCGACTGGTAGATCCCCTCGCCGGCGATCACGTCGTGGTACTGCGTGGCACCCCAGTTCAGGGCGAACAATACCACGCCGACCAGCAACAGCACGCTCGCGCTCGTCACCACGATCCCGCCGGAGCGATGGATGTCCTTCCAAGGACCGATCCACATCACACCGCCAACCGGCAGCATCAGCAGAAGCAGGAGGAAGAACCACCAGATCACCTGGCCGGACACTCCATAGGTGAGCTCGAACGCCGACTTCTTCGGCACCGGCTTGATGTAGCCAGACAGGCCCTTCTCGTTCGTGACGAAGGTTGCGAGGTGTGGCTCGAGCAGGGCCAGCGCGTCGTCGTTCAGCTTCCGCTGGTTGGCCCCGCGGATGGCTGAGTCGATCAGCGCCGAGGGGAGCCCCTGCGCCGTGTACTGCGTCCGCCAGGACTGCTCGATGCTTGAGCGCAGCTCCTTGATCCGCACATTCGCAAGCAGCACCTTTTCGTCCGGGTCGGTCAAACTCTTCGGGTAG
>JAZDLZ010000222.1:0-3679 GCA_043801535.1 Pseudomonadota bacterium | reverse complement strand
GCCATTCATTGGAGTGCCATGTCACCGTCGCGCCGCCGATTGCTGCGGCGAGAATAGCACCTCGAAAGAGGAATGGAACAAGGAACTAGGGACTAGGCACAGGGAACAGCACAACCAACGGCTTTTGTTCACACCCCACGTGCGGGTGGTACATGGGCAGTGTTCGACAACAGTACCGATCCATGCAGGCGAAGACATAGGACCAGGACTCTTGCGGCAGATCGAACGCGACCTTGACAGAACCGTCGCTCGGGAAGGGATGGCTAGGCCGATGACGTACCATGCACTGTTTGAACGGGACGAAGTGGGATGGTGGGTGGCCAGCGTCAAGGAAGTCCCCGGATGCCACACCCAGGCACGGACCATTGAGGCGCTCCGGAAGCGCCTCCGTGAAGCCCTCGCGTTGTTCGTGTCCGACGCCAAGCGGGCCGAAATCGCCGAGAGCATCGCGATGGACCCGTTCGCGCGGCATGCGTTCCGGCAGTGGAGCAAGCTGCGCCGACGGGAAGCGGAGATCCACGCGGCCCAACAGGAAAGCCTCCGACGGGCCGTCATGGCACTCGTAGACCTGGGCATGAGCTACCGGGACGTCGGATCGATCCTGGACATGTCACACCAGCGCATCCATCAGCTTGTGGCCGAACGTCTGGCGTCCGAGCAAGGCGGGCGCACGCCACGGTCCCGCAGGCTGCGCAGCGATAAACAGTAGTTTTCTTGTGGCCCTGCAACAATCCCCGGCGTGAGTTGGGCGTTGTTCGGTGCTCTAGCCCGGCAGCGACTGCAATCCTTCCCGGCGTGTCGCTCACGGTGGTCGTGGTTTCGTGCGAGGCCTATTTGATCGAGCTGCACAGAATCGGCTTTTCCGGCTTGCCGAGATTGACCGACGCGCGAAGCTCGCCTCCCTCGGTATAGTCGTGAGTCATTGCTCCCTCGGCGTAGTAGCATCGGGAATCGTCGTAGCGCCCGACGACGACCACGTACATGCTGCGCAGGATTAACTCTCCCGAGACCTTGTGGTAGGTTTTGCGCCAGTCGCTTTCCATGAGGAGAACGCGCTCGGCCTTGCCGCTGAAGAGCCCCGACGCCTCGGCGGCGACCAGAAACTCCTGCTCCAGCTTGGGATCGTGCTTGGCAGGCTTGGGTGGGGTGTTCTTGGCTGCCTCGGCTGCCCAGATGTCGTAGCCGAGCTTCTTGAGCTCTTTCTGGTTCTTGGTGGTGTCGATGACGAAGCTGCCGATCGCCCGCTCTTGGTCGGTGACGATCGAGACGGCCACCGTGTACCTTCCTGGTTTGAGGAGGGCGAGCTCCCACGGAAGCTGCCAGGTGCGCTGCTCCTGATACGACTTGGGATTGGGCATCACCTCTAGCAGAGCAAGGCGCCTCGTGCCGGTGGTCTTCTTGTAGTTGGCGTCTGTCAGGCGGTGGCCTACCACCACTTTCCACGCTTTGGCCAGGCCCTGGATCTTGTAGGTCAAGAAGACGTTCCCGGACGTGCGGTACTTTTCCGGGTTCTTGATCTCGACCAAGGCATAGGAGGCTTCGTCTCCAACGAGGGATGGCAACGCGTCCTTCGTTTCCAGCTCCCAGGTCGGCGTTCGACTGACAACGATGCGGCCAGGCTTCTCTTCTTCTTCGACGGCAGCGTAGGCAGCGTCGCACTTGGCGAGCGTCTCCTTGACGTTCCAGCTTTCGTACCTGTCGTTGTGGTTTCTCAGGCGCGGATCGAGCTTGAGGGCTGCGTCGCGGCTCTCCCGGTACTTCTCGAATGACTCCAGGATCTTCTTGTTGTTCCAGGATCCCGCGAATGCCCTATCGCATTCGATGAATGCCCACCTGACCTGGCCGAGGGCTTCGCCATTGATCGAATTGGCTTCCAGCGCTTCCATCTTTTTTAGGTATTCGGTGGTGCAAGTCTTGAAGGCCTGTTTGTACGATTGGCCTTGTCTCCACTCGCCGTCGTACTCGGTGATGGACGGGTCGAGCGCAATCGCTTGCTTCAGTTGGTCGGCAATACCTGCCGCCTCTTCGAGCATTTGGGTGCGATTGGAATGGTGCAGGCGGTTCCAATCTTCCGGCGCCGGAACACCGGGTATCTTGTTGTGACAGTAGGCGAGCCCACTGACAGCCTTGGAAATCGCTCGCTGGTCGGGCGCCCCCAAGGCTGAGGGAGCAGCACCTGCCACAAGCAGTAGAGCTGTTACTGCTCCGATCGAGCCTGCAATTCCAGTACTAGAAGCACAGAGGTACCTCTTCATTGCGTCCTCCCACTGTGTGGCCATGGTATCTGATTTCGTAACGGTCAGGGATGAATGGTCCGACCGAGAAGCCTCCCGCTACTTTCGGCTGGCGATGGCTTTGCGACGAAGCATCGACCCGGCGCCGAGTAGAAGCAGTGACAGTGACAGCGCCAGTGCCAGTGAGCCGGGCAGCGTTGGGCTCGATTTGCCAGTCGCTCCGCCGCCAACGCGACACGAACAGCCACTGCCACCGGCCGTCGCGGGATCGTCCGATCCGGCATCCGGCTTGCTGCCGCCGGCACCGGCACCGGCATCGGCACTGCCGTCATCGAGCGGTTCGTCGTCGCCGCTGGTAGCGTCGCTGTGCGTTGCTCCGGCATCGATCGTCTGGCCTCCGCCGGTACCTTGGGCGTCAGTACAGGTGCCGACGCACAAGCCGTCCTCGTTGCAGTAGGAGTGCTCGCCGCAGGCATCGCCGTCGTGGCACTCGGTGCCTTCCGGTCGCTGGTTCTCCACGCAGGCATTCTTCTCTTCGTCGCACTCGAGGACGTGGCAGTCATCCACCTGGCTGGCATCGTCGGTCTCGTCGTGGCAATCGCGGCGCGATCCAGGTACGCACCGACCGCCGAGGCAGACATCGTTCTCGGTGCAATACGCGCCGTCCTCGCAATCGACGCCGTCGCGCACTGGCTTGTACACGCATCCGCTGTCCGGCGAACAGGTATCTGTCGTGCAGGGGTTCCCGTCGTCGCAGTTCACAGGGAGGCCAGGCTCGCAGTAGCCGTTGACGCAGCTCTCGATGCCATTGCACTTGTTGCGATCCGAGCACTTCGCGTCGGTCGAGCACTGCTCGCACTCATCGGTAGGCTTGCCGACGCAGCGTCCACCGTCACAGTAGGACTCTTCGGTGCACTCGACTTGGTCGTTGCACGGGAGGCCGTCTTTGACGTAGGAGTCGAGTGGGCAGGAGGCATCCCTGCCAGTACACGTTTCTTGAGTGTCGCAGCCTCCAGGGAGAGCAGAACGGCAAACGACGCTCTTGTCAGCGAAGGTATCGGGGGGGCAGGCCGCCTCCTGGCCCGTACACACCTCGGGGGTATCGCAGCCCCCTGGTACTGCCGGCCGGCACACGTACCCGTCGTGGAACAGATCGTCGTCCGGGCACCTCGAGCTCCGGCCGTCGCACTTTTCGGTCACGTCGCAGTCGCCCGACGCTGGCCGGCACACCGTGTTCTGGTCGGCCACGCTGTCGTCGGGGCACTTGATGTCGCTGCCGGTGCACCTCTCCTCGCTGTCGCAGCCGCCTGGTTCTGCTGGCCGGCACACCTTCTCGCCGCCAAACAGCTCATCCCTCGGACACACCGCGCTCGCTCCGTCGCACCTTTCCGCTCGATCGCAGTCGTCTTGCGCAGGCCGGCATTCGTGGTCGCTCGGATACAGCT
>JAZDLZ010000208.1:0-4930 GCA_043801535.1 Pseudomonadota bacterium | reverse complement strand
CCACGATGCCCTGCCCGCCAACGGCAAGATCACGACCTCCATCAACGTGATGCCAGCACAGCAGGTAGTGGTCGGCGTCTCTTACCGGAGCCGTGGCCTCGACCAATGGCTGTACCGACCCGGCCAAGGAGTCTCGCGGCTCGAAAACTTCGCGCTCGCCATGACTACCGACTTCGCCGACATCGACTTTCCTGCCAACAGCATGTCACCGTCGCAAAAGGAACGTCGCGACGAGGGTTGGCGACTGCTCTGGAGCTTCGAACGTGCCATCACCGGCCATCATATCGGCATGGTCGTGCCGGCCCGCATTCAGCCCGGAAGAATGGCTGCCAAGCTCGCCTTCTCGGCACCGATTTCGCTGTTCTTCTTTTTCTTGATCCTGTCGGTGCTCGCCGTCCGACAGAACATCGACATCCATCCGGTGAACTACTTCTTTCTCGCCGGTGCCTTCTTTGCGTTCCACCTGCTATTCGGCTACTCGGTGGATCACCTCCAGCTCGTGCCCGCCTTCGTAGCCGCCAGCATCACCAGCATCATCTTGGTCGTCACCTACTTGCGCCTGGTCGTCTCGCCTCGCTTTGCCTTCGTCGAAGCAGCCAGCGCCCAATTAGTGTATCTGATCGGGTTCTCGCTGGCCTACTTCTGGGAAGGCTACACCGGGCTCACCGTTACCGTCCTTTCGATCATCACCTTGTTCGTGCTCATGCAGCTCACTGGCCGGCTCAACTGGAACGAAGTGCTACGGCGAAAGCCACGCGAGCCTGGCGCCTCCTCGGCTGGCTCGACCGGAGCATCCGAGCGCTGACGTGCTATGCAACGGATGCATAGCATCACGTATTAGTTACGGGAACAGCAGACCCCAGCAAACCCAGTGGGATTAACGATTACATCCAATCATTCAAGATAGTTGCGTGCATTCCGTCGCTCCCGACAATCGGCACGGCGATTGCTCGTGAGAGCTGACAATGCGAGCCACTAGCACAGCTCCTCTCCTTTTCCCGCCTGGGCAGCCCGAGCCAGCTCTCACCCCCCGACACCAGCGCGGCTCGGCGCTGCTCATTACCTTGGTAACCCTGGTAGCGCTCCTCGGGGTCGGCAGCGCTGCGCTGCTCGCCACCTTGGCGGAGATTCGTTCGGCGGGCCGTGCTCGCGCATCGCAGGCTGCTCTCTATGCGGCGGAAAGCGGGATGGCCACAGCGATGGAGCTCCTGCGCAGCCAGTGCGATCCGACCAGTCTGTTCTCGAGCCTGGTCGAGCCCGCCAACGCGAATCCTCAGCAGCCAGCAACCATCCTTGGCAACGGGATCGAGCCAGGACAAACCGGCAACGCCTTTTCGGCGGCGACTGGCGAGTGGTACCAGGTGGTCGTCCTCAACAACGGCACTGATTCCGGGTTGGCGGCTGGCAACGATACCGACGGAATCTTGACGCTCCGAATCACTGGCTTCGGTCCTGGCGGAGCGCGGACGGTGCTGGAGATGGATGTCGAAAACAGTAACTGTGCGCAGGCTGCCTGCGAGACCGAGCTCGCCCAGCGGGCGATGACCTCGCGCAATGACGCCCGGGCAATCTGCTCGCAACGCATCGCCGCTGGTGCGGCGCTGCGAACGTTCAACACTCCATGAGGATGGTGCCATGAACAAAGCTAGCCTGTGCCGGATTTCCGTCGCCGCGAGCGCAGCTCTCTTCCTTGCGCCAGGACGAGACGGCGGTGCCAGCATCGATCCGTTGTGCGACCAGGGCTCCTCGCCCTCGTCGTTCGTTGGCCAGGCGCTCGACGACAATACCCCCAACAAGGCCGGCGTGATCTTCGACGGAGGACAGGCCAAGCTCCGTCTCCAGAAGTCGGGCGGGCTCTTCCAGTCGACGTACCTGGGGATCTCGGATCTGGTCACCTACACGTGCGCTGCCGATTTCGACGGCGACGGATGGACCGACTTCGTGGGCGCCGCCGACACACCGGAGCAGTTCATTCGCTTCTACAAGAACCAGACCTACAATTCAGCAGCCCCAGACTGGGACGATCCATGGGCTCCGCCGCGAGCACCGAGCTTCGTGGCGACGGTCATCGAACCGCCGACAACGGCAGCCGATGCCTCGCGCGGAGGGATGGTGTGCGCGGATTTCAACAACGACGGCAAGCAGGACTTCATCTACCTGCGCTGCACGGTCGAGTCCTCCAACATGGACAACTGCTATGCCGAGCGAGCCCATCTCTTTCTCGGCAACGGCAACGGCACCTTTGCCTCGCCCTACCAGTTCCTGTCCAACCGCAACGACCTGCAGCGACTGACCTGGGGCAGCACCAACATGGTTGCCGCCGACTACAACGGCGACGGCAGCCTGGATTTGCTCGTCGGAGCAGGCACTGCCTCGTCCAGCAAGACCCAGATGACCAGCAAGGGTGGCGACGTGCTGCTCTTCCTCAACGACGGTAGCTCGTCGCCCCAGTTCAGCAAGCAGCCCAACTTGCTCGGCGAAGTCGGCTACAACTACCGAGGCCCGGTGGCCGTCGGCTATGCAGACTTTACCGGCGACACAGTGCGAGACTTGATCCTGGCCGGTCCCTCGACCAACGCGTTGCGCGTCTATCCGGGCCTGCTCGGTGGCGGAGTCTCGACGGAGTATCAGGATGCCGTTTACCCTTCCCCGAACGGCGGCGGCACGGTGTTGCTGGTCGCCGACTTTTCGCTCGACGGAAAACCGGACATCATCGTCGGGACCGACAACTGGAACTGGCCGACCACCAATGGCTACAGCACGACCGGCCACGTCGGCGGTCAGACCTTCTACTACCGCAACGACGGCGATACTGTGCCGTTCTCGAGCGGCGTGACCCAGCAGCTCTCGAATCACCAGGACCCCCACGACGCTGGCTCGCTTTTCGATTTCGACACGGGCCTCGTCTTCGACTACGATCACGATCCCGACGGCACGCCGGACTTCATGATCGCCGACGGGAATCACTCGGGCACCTTCTTCGTCTTCTCGAACCGAGTCATCACCCAATACGTCGAGTGTGGAACCGTGGCGTCCGGCGATCTCGACGTCGGCTCGCTAGCCAGCGACGAGATCACGGTGACCGAGGTCCGGATCGATCCGAGCGTGCTCAAGCCGGGCAATTCGACGATCGCCTTCGAGGCCTCGAACAATGGCGGTCAAACCTGGTTCCCGGCGCCGGCGTGTGGCGACGACCCGAGCGAGCTCTGCGCGAGCGTCGCGTCCACGGTTGGCAAGGCCATCCGCTGGCGAGCGCAGCTCTGCTCGACGTCCGACCGAGTGCAGACACCGAGCATCGATAGCGTCGCCGTGGAGTTTACCTATCTGCGGGCCGAAACCCACTTCCACGCCGGACCCGTTGCCGCGAACGGTCTGATCTACGCTGGCGGATTTCGCGAGCCGGGCGACGCCGGTCGCTTCTTCGCGATCGACGACGCGACCATGACCCAGCGGTGGGAGGCCAGCGTGATCCTCGACGCGACGGATGCCGGCGGACGCAGGATCTACACGGTCAGCTCGAGCAACGTGCGCCAGGATTTCGGCGCCAGCAGCGCGAACGAGAGCGCCTTCAGATCGACGCTGGGCGTGGCCGACGCGGATGCCGCCGTCGCCGTGATCGACTGGCAGACGTCGGCTCGGTTCGGAGTCAACGCGACCCGGCAGGTGCTGGGATCGATCGAAAACTCGACGCCGGCAGTGCTGTCTCCTCCGAAGAAACCGGAATGGTTCTCCAACAGCGCCACCAGCACGGAGACGAGAGACTCGATCAGCGAATACGTCAACACCTACCAGAGTCGGCCAATGCTGGTCTTCGTGGGCACCAAGGACGGCGCGCTGCACGCATTCCGCACCAATCCGGCCGATTCGAGCGACGCCAGCAATGGCACCGAAGCCTGGGCGTTCATTCCCTACGACGTGGCACAACGGCTGAATCAGGATCGAATCGACGGACAAACCCGGGCCTATCCCGACGGATCGCCGTCGCTGGCGAGCGTGCGCATCAACGGCGCCTGGCGAACCGTGCTGGTGTCCGGCGAAGGCAACGGCGGGCGGAGCGTCTTCGCTCTCGACGTGACCGAGACGATCGGCTCGGGCGGTAGCGTGCTGGGTCCGACACCACTGTGGTGGTTCGCCCATCCGAACATGGGGCACACCCATGCCAAGCCCTCGATCGTCCGCGTGGGAACCGAAGAGACGGAGCAGTGGTATGCGGTGTTTGCCTCTGGCAGGCTGCTCGACTCGGATGTCGGCGATTCTGTCTACGCCGTCAACCTTGCGACCGGCGCGCTGGTGTGGCAGTTCAACATCGACGATGCGAGCTGCTACGTATCGACCGATGTCACCGCCACCGAAACCGACGACGAGCCCGGGACAGCCATCGACGGCTTCGTCGATCGCTTGTTCTTCGCCGACAACAAGGGACGGATCTGGAAGCTCGACGCCAGCACTGGCGCAGTCGTTGGAGCGTCGCTCGATGTGGGATTGAGTCACCTGGCGTTGTTCTCGACCGCAGACACGTCCGGAGCCCTCGGCGAGCAACGAGCCGTAGCAGGAACCATCGCCGCCGCCGAGAGCCAGGAAGGAAAGCTGATGCTCTACTTCGGCACTGGCGGCACCACGGACACGTTGGCTACTGCTCCGAATGCCCTTTACGCGGTCTACGCCGACAGCGGCAGTATCAGGCACAACTGGCAGCCGGAGGTCGGCTTCAAGTTCTACGGAGGGATCGTCTACAACGCCGGGCAGATCGTCTTCAGCATTGGCCAAGACGGAGATGGCGGCTGCGATCCGACCGTCGGAAAAATCGTCGCGCTCGATGCCGAGACGTTCATCGAAGACTTCGTCATCGACGTCGCCTCCAAGATCATGGCGCCGCTCTATGCGCGAGGTGGCGAGCTTTACACGGTAACCATGAAGGGACAGATTGTGA